>NZ_BAABIQ010000042.1:0-242033 GCF_039542865.1 Olivibacter ginsenosidimutans
TGAGGTCCTATTGAATCCCCTATCATTATCCTATTATTTAATCCCTATTACTTACCTTGATCCCCTCTTGATTACACGCATACACTATAATAACTTGGATTTTTTTCTGGTATATCTGACAATTTCATCCTACGTTTGCGCTATGATGAGCAATTTCTTACCTTCCAGACTGGTCTCGGCCCTAAAAAATGATTTCAACATCAACGCAGAGGAATTTATCGCTAGCCACGAATTAGGTGAGCAAGTAACGTCTATTAGGATAAATCCATTCAAACCCACTGATCAGTTTAAAAATTTGGCACATATACCTTGGTGTAAAGAAGGGTATTACTTAAATACACGTCCTGTGTTCACATTAGATCCCTTGTTTCATGCAGGCACCTATTATGTGCAAGAGGCCTCTTCTATGTTTATTGCACACGTTATTCGTGCATTGGAAATTGATCAACACCCCCTTATAGCGCTCGATTTATGCGCCGCACCAGGGGGGAAAAGCACCTTGCTTAATAGCACTTTGCATGCAGACAGCTTATTAATTGCCAATGAAATTATTAAAACTCGTGTTCAAATACTTGCCAACAATCTAACGAAATGGGGAAATAGCAACACCATCGTTAGCCATAATGATCCAGCATCATTCAACCGATTACCTGGGTTCTTTGATCTCTTACTCGTTGATGCCCCCTGTTCAGGATCTGGTATGTTCAGAAAAGATCCACAAAGTATTACGGAATGGTCGGAAGATGCGGTTAAGCTTTGCAGCCAGCGCCAACAACGTATACTAGCCGACAGCTTATCCACATTAAAGGAAGAGGGAATCCTCATTTATTCTACCTGTTCTT
Organism: Olivibacter ginsenosidimutans; assembly: GCF_039542865.1. Classification (NCBI taxonomy): domain Bacteria; kingdom Pseudomonadati; phylum Bacteroidota; class Sphingobacteriia; order Sphingobacteriales; family Sphingobacteriaceae; genus Olivibacter; species Olivibacter ginsenosidimutans. The sequence goes on from NZ_BAABIQ010000042.1 coordinate 843, forward strand.
ATTCTATGGAAGAAAATGAAAACATAGCTGACTGGTTAATCGATCAGCATGGCTTGCAAAATATACCCATTCCGATAGATTCATCCTGGGGAATCGAAGAGACCAAATCATCTAAACACCATGCTTTAGGTTACCGTTTTTATCCCAGTAAAGTAAAAGGCGAAGGACTATATGTCAGTTGTTTCGTAAAAAAAAGCAACCAGCACACTTTCTCCAAAAAGAGAATAAAAACGGATACTATACGATTGGATAATTCATTGTTGAACGACTGGATAACCCCAAACGCCGCAATAGATACCATCCCCTTTAAAGACGATGTATTACTTATTCCCAAACAGTATTCAGTAGAATTCCAAAGTATAAAAAACGTATTATATTTAAAAAAAGCCGGAACAATCCTCGGAAAAATCAATCGTAATGCGCTATTACCTAACCACGAACTAGCCTTGAGCAATCTCAAAAGCGATAACATTCAACGGATCGAACTATCGCTTGAAGATGCTTTACAATACTTACGGAAAGCTGATATACCCAATAACACAACAAAAGCCGGATGGGCATTAGCTTGTTATCAGGACTACGCTCTTGGATGGGTAAAGGTTCTGGCCAATAGAATTAACAATTACTATCCAAAAGAGTGGCGTATCGTGAATCTTTAAAAAATTCGTATATTCCAAACATCAAATTGTAGGATATGGCTAACCAGAATATGACACTGCGTGATCTAGCGAAGGCTTTAAAACTCTCCACATCTACCGTATCAAAAGCCTTGCGTGATAGTTATGAAATCGGTGAAAAAACGAAGAAAAAGGTAACGAATTATGCCAAAAAAGTAGGTTATCGACCAAACACCTTGGCCAAGAGCTTAAAAGAAGGAAAAAGCAGAACTATTGGTGTTGTCATCTGCTCTATCGATAATACTTTCGTATCACAATTACTAAATGGGATAGATTATGCTTGCAATAACCGTGGTTATAGTATTATGATCATGCAAAGTAAAGAATCGCATAGCCAAGAAATCAAATGCATTGATCTACTGTATGGTCGCTCAATCGATGGCCTACTCATTTCTCCAGCCTGTGAAACGCCTGATTCAGACCATTTAACAAAATATCATAACCTAGGTTTACCCATTGTGCTTTTTGACCGCTATAGCGATGAATTGGATCTACCAAAAGTGAGCATTAATAATCTGGAAGCTTCTTATGATGCAACCTGTCATTTAATTGGGAACGGTTACACCAAAATTGCCATTCTACACAGCAATACTCGTTTAAATATTAACATTCAAAGGCTTCAAGGTTACAAAAATGCCTTAGAGGCGCATCATATACCGATAAATGAAGCTTATGTTAAACCTTGCGACTTTCATGACACGGAAATTCTAAAACAAAGCATAGAAACCGCCGTCAAGGAACTGATGGCCTTGTCTGATCCACCGACAGCTCTTTTAGCGACCAGTGATCAGATCAGTACGCAAAGCATATCCATTATTAAAAACCTTGGCTATCGTATTCCTCAAGATTTAGCACTAGTTGGCTTCACCAATACCACGCTTGCTGCCTCACTAGCTCCTCCATTAAGTACTGTATATCAACCAGCCAAAGAGATTGGCGAAATAGCAGCAAACAAATTATTAGATCTCATCGATGGTGTAGACAGGGATGACAAAAGTAGCGCAACCATATACCTCACCACTAACCTCATTGAACGTGCTTCCAGTAAACCTTTACCAAGTGCAAGCGAAAGAATAACCTTTAAAAGTCAAAATAATGCTTAGCGTTATAATAACAAATATCTTGAATGATTTTGCCTATCCAAGGGATATCTTTTGGAAGTAAACCATTATTGATATCATCTGCAAAAAGGTTGCATACCAATCTTCTAAAATATTCATGGCGTGAATACGAAAGGAAACTTCTAGAATCGGTCAGCATACCAACAAAACAAGAAATTAACCCGATATTCGATAAACTATTCAATTGATTAGTCATTCCCTGTAGCTGATCTAAAAACCACCATCCCGATCCAAATTGAATTTTACCTCGAACCCCTTCCAATTGAAAGTTTCCCGTCATAGCAGCAAAAACTTCATTGTCTGCCGGATTCAAATTATAAAGAATCGTTTTGGTTAAACTATTCTCTTGTTCCAACGCATTTAAGAAAGCAACTAGGCGTTGTCCCTGCTGAAAATCACCGATAGAATCATAACCGGTATCGGCTCCAAGCTCCTTTAATTTTCGTTCATTAGTATTACGAAGCGCTCCTAAATGAAATTGTTGTACCCATTGTTTTCTGTTATATAGCTTACATAGTTCTTGTAACACGAATCCGGTGAATGCGTCTTGTTGCTGCTGAGCATTCTGGTCCTCTTTATTAAGGATCACCTCTTTAAAGACTCGATTCAATTCACTACGATTAAAATTTATAGATGGCATGCAAGCTAACCCGTGGTCAGCTATTCGACAACCATGATCATGAAAATAATTCACGCGTTGCTGCAATGCCTCCAAAAGTGTATCTAAATCTTGTATTACGATTCCCGAAACTTCACTAAGGCTTTGTACATAAGCACGATAACTTTCCCCTTGCGCTAATGCAAATATTTTGTCTGGTCTAAAAGAAGGAAGCACCTTTGTCTCAAAACCTGAAGCTGCAATTCGTTGATGATCTTTTAAATCACTCGTAGGATCATCCGTTGTACCCACCATTTCTACATTAAAATGTCGTATTAATCCCTTTGTGGTAAAATGAGGTAACTGAAGTAAGTCTCCCGTTAGCGCATACACTTCATCAGCATTTGTCGATGAAAGCATTTTATGGTACCCAAAAGGATTTTTGAGCTCCATATGTGTCCAATGGTAAAGTGGATTCCTTACGGTATAGGGTACACATGCTGCCCATGTTTTAAATTTCTCCTCATCAGAAGCGTCACCCGTAATGTATCGTTCCTCTATTCCTAATACACGCTGTGCGCGCCATTTATAATGATCGCCTGCTAACCATAGTTGCGTAATATTTTCAAAAGTTTGATTACTCGCCAAAGTATCTGGCGGCAAATGCGAATGATAATCTATAATGGGTAGCTCTTTAGCGTACTGATGATACAACTCCTTGGCAATGGCAGATTGTAAAAGAAAATCTTCTCCGATAAAATTCTCCATAATTAACGACCTAAGATACCCAACTCTAATCCTCTCAACTCAGCTAGGCCTCTTAACCTGCCTATTGCAGAATATCCTGGATTAGAAACTTTAGTTAAATCATCCAACATTTGATGCCCATGATCTGGTCGGAATGGAATAGAGAAATCACGTAATTGATTTTCTTCCGTCAGCAATTTCATCACAGCATACATGTCTACATCGCCATCCAAATGATCAGCTTCATAAAAATTGCCATCTGTATCTTTCTTCACATTTCTCAAATGGGCAAAAAAGACCTTGTGCTTTACCGCTTCAAGTATATTAGGGACATCGTTTGCCATTCCTGCTCCTAAAGAGCCTGTACAGAAACAAATTCCATTAAAATCGCCTGATTCTTTTTCGATGATAAAGCATAAATCTTCTTTGGTACTCACAATACGTGGAAGTCCCAAAATTGGGTATGGAGGATCATCTGGGTGAATCGTCATATGAATTCCCTGTTCTTCACATACATCAGCAATAGCTCCTAGGAAACGTAAAAGATTATCCCTTAGGCCTTCCTTACCTATGGTGTTATAAATTGCTATACTATCTTGTAAATCTTTTATGCTAATCGGATCTTCTGAGGGAATCCCCATTAAAATCACCTCACTTAGACGTTCCAACTCCGTTTCAGTATACTGATTAAAACGTGTTTTTGCTTGCTCTACAATAGCCGTCGGATAATCAGATTCTGCTCCTTCCCGCTTTAGAATAAAGCAATCGAAAACCGCTAAATCTGTCCAATTAAAATAAAGTGCCTTTGAGCCATCCTTCATTACCAAATCAAGCTGCGTTCTCGTCCAGTCAAGCACCGGCATAAAATTGTAACAAATCGTTTTGATGCCACAAGCCCCTAAATTACTTAAGGTCTGCTTATAATTTTCTAGGTATGTGGCCGCATCGGCTCGATTCGTTTTAATTGCTTCATGTATGGGCACGCTTTCTACCACTGTCCAAACCAAGCCTTCACGCTCGATCAGCTCTTTCCGTAATTTTATTTCCTCAATAGGCCAAACTTCACCATGAGGAATGTGATGTAAAGCAGTCACAATCCCAGTAGCACCCGCTTGTTTCACGTCTTGCAAAGAAACAGGATCATTGGGGCCATACCAACGCCAGCTTTGCAGTAATTTTTTATTTTTTACTGTCATGATTTACTGTCCATTTAAACGCCACAATACGTATTAAAACCGCCATCTACTATAATACTGGTACCATTTACAAAGGCAGAAGCATCACTTAACAAATAGACTAAGGTTCCTTTAAGCTCCTCTGGGTTGCCTAATCGTCCATAAGGTGTTCCGCTAATGAATTTCTCCGCTCTACTGGTATAAGAGCCATCAGGATTGGTTAATAAGGTTCGATTTTGTTCGGTTAAAAATACGCCAGGCGAAATAGCGTTAACGCGTACGCCATCTCCATAACGCTGAGCCAACTCAACTGACATCCATTTGGTAAAGCCTTCAATAGCAGTTTTAGCCATCGTGTACCCTAATACCCGTGTTATCGGCCGATGTGCAGAAAGCGAGGAAATATTAACGATAGACCCTTTTCCTTTTTCAGCAATCACTTTGCCAAAGATAAACGTTGGAATAACGGTACCAAATAAATTTAAATCGACCGCTTTTTTGGTATCTTCGATTTTTGCATCGAAGAGATTCTGATCTGGCGAAATAGTAGCCCCTGGAATATTTCCTCCGGCTGCGTTGACTAAACCATCGATGGTACCAAATCTTTCTATTATCCTATCTTTTGCCTCCAGCAGTTGCACTTCGTCCATGGCATCTGCTAATACCGCGAGCGCTTCCCCTCCAATAGCTTCTATCTGTTCAACAACGGATACTGCTCGTTCTTTATTTCTACCCATGACCACTACCTTAGCCCCAGCTTCAGCCGCAGCTAAGGAAAAATGCTTCCCTAGAACGCCGGTAGCCCCAGTGATAACGATAACTTTATCCGTTAGGGAAAAAGGCGATTTACTACTACTCATGTATATTCTTCTTTAATTTGTTATTTTGATTCTTTGGTTCTTATTCAACAACGCTTTTGAAGCATAGATTATGTCTTCAATTTTAACAAATTAAATAGCTATTTCCATATTTTAGTGCAATTAATTTACGATATCGATTGCGTAATTTCTACAAAAGATATATTACTAAGAATAATAAAATAGTTATTTTCGACAAATAAAGTATCTCAACCAATGAATTTTAATCCCAATTTTAAAATTGCCGTTTTTGGTGAATTACTCCTGAGAGTAAGCACACAAACCGGGCATTTTATTAATAATAGTGAGGGTATTGCTGTATATACGGGTGGCTCAGAGGCTAATGTGGCCTCTTCCTTGGCTTGTATGGGTTCAGAAACGTCTTATATTAGCTGCATTCCTGATAATCAACTTAGTCGTCAGGCATTAGAGAGCTTAGCAGAACGGGGCGTTAATACTGATCGTTGTATAGTTGCGGGTGACCGACTTGGACTTTATTTTTTATTATCGGCAAATGGCCTTAGTAAGGGGGAAGTGGTGTATGATAGAAAGTATTCTTCTTTCAGTCAATTGCAACCCAGCACTATTGATTGGGATACGTTATTCGAAGGACATTCCTGGTTACATTGGACAGCTTTAACGCCAGCCCTAAACGAACGTATGCCCATCATTTGTGAAGAAGCCCTGAAAGCAGCAAAACGAATGGGGTTGATTATATCGGTAGATCTTAATTATCGTAATAAGTTATGGAACTATGGCAAATCACCCGTGGAGGTTATGCCACAATTCGTCGACTATTGTGATGTAATTATGGGAAATATTTGGGCAGCGCATACCATGCTTGGTACTGCAATAGATCAATCATTAAACAGAGAAACGCCTCAGAATATTTATGTTGAACAGGCCAGCGCTTCTGCAAAAGAGGTATTTGCGCGGTTTCCAGCATGTAAGCACCTAGCCTATACTTTCCGATTTATGGATAATCCTAATCATAATTTACTTTATGGCACCTATCATACCAAAGACGGCAACTATTTATCCAAAACGTATGAAACGCAAGATGTGGTGGATCGCATCGGTAGTGGTGATGCTTTTATGGGTGGATTGATACATGCATTGATCAATAACAAAACGGCGCAAGAAGTAATCGATATCGCAACTTCTGCCGGTTTCAAAAAACTCTTTGTAAAGGGTGATTTGGGTGATGGGAGTTATGAGTTGTGAGTTGTTAGTTACGAGTTATGCGTATTGCTTATAGCCTATAGCTTTTTTACTTTTTACTTTTTATAATGAAAACGATTCAACAAAGTATCGAACAAATAAAAAAATATCCGGTTATACCCGTATATTACCACGACAATCTCCAAACGTGTTTGGAAACTATTCAAGCCTGTTACCAAGGTGGAATCCGTGTATTTGAATTTGTAAGTAGAGGGGATCAGGCCTTAACGAATTTTAACGCATTAAAGGCTTTCCGGGATGCTCATTTACCTGAATTATATCTAGGAATTGGCACCATTAAATCGGCTAAACAGGCTGAGGATTATCTGGCTCTAGATGCTGATTTTATTGTAAGCCCTATAGTAAAGGCAGAACTTGCATCTATAACACTGAATGCTAATGTATTATGGATTCCAGGATGTATGTCCCCAACAGAAATCAATCTTGCGGAGGATCTCGGTGCACCGCTTGTCAAGCTCTTTCCGGGCAGCACTTTAGGGCCGGACTTTTTAAAAGCCATTAAGCCCCTATTTCCAGAAATGCTTTTTATGCCTACAGGAGGAGTAAATCCTGATCATGCCAGTATTTCCAAGTGGTTCGATGCCGGAGTGAGTGCGGTAGGTATGGGGTCTAAATTATTCGAAAAACCAGCAGCAGCAACAGATTACCAGTGGCTAGTGGATCGATGCAAACAAGTTATACAGTTTGTAACGGCTTAATCCCTTCTGGATCCCATTCCACAATTCGTTTTTCTTGCTGACTGATATTGGCAGCCAAAGCAGGGCCCGCTGTGCGCATAGCAAATTCGGGCCCTTCAACAGCAGTTGTTCCGGTTCGGATTGCCTGAAACCAATTATCAAAATGATCCACTCGCATGTCATATCCTTTTGGTGCCTCAAAAATAGTTTCACCAACAGGTATCACCGTCTGTTTACTATCTTTATATTGCTGATCGTAGACCGCGATAAATTCTTCTTGTATTTTTTTTGGAAAGGTCCCAAAGGTATCCCATCCGCCATAACCTGGTGCTTTTGGTAGTTGCTTATTTCGGATCGTGACTCGATTCCCTTCTAAAACCATCTCGCCTTCATTTCCTACCAAACGCATGCTATCTCCCCCACCCGATCCATCTACAAAATTCACCCTTAGCGATAAATTAAATGCCGGATGTGTCGATGTTTCGGGATAATCGAATAAACCCAACATGAGATCAGGTACGTCTCTTCCGTCTTTCCAATAATTCAGTCCACCAGTGGCGTAAATGCGATTTGGACCTTTTGCACTTGTAATGGTATGTAACCGCGTGAACAAGTGCACAAATAAATCCCCTGCCATGCCTGTGCCATAAGCCTTATAATTTCTCCAGCGAAAAAAACGTATGGGGTCAAAAGGCAAATCGGTCGCTCCTCCCTGAAAGGTATTCCAATCACAGGTATCCGTAGATGCATCTGGCGGGACAGAGTACTGCCAAGCGCCTTTTGCATCAAATCGGTCGGTATACACCTCCACAAAATTAAGCCGACCAATAGCTCCAGCTTCATAAAGTTCTTTAGCCTTCTGCATGACAATAGAACTTGCCCATTGGCTCCCCACTTGAAAAGGGATTTTCGTCTTACGATGCATTTGGATGAGCGCATCTCCCTCTTCTATTTTATGGACCAAAGGTTTCTCACAATATACGGCTTTACCCTTTTGCATGGCTGCTAGTGCTTGCCGTGCATGCCAATGATCCGGCGTGGAAATGATGACTGCATCAACGGAAGGATCGCCTAAGATTTCCTCATCATGACGTGTAGTTTTAATGTGAGCACCATATAGTTCTTTTATTTTTTGCAGATGGCCATCATAGCAATCCGCACCACCTACCAACTCTACACCTTCATCTAGCAATGCAGCCTTTAAATTACCAAACCCCATAATGCCCAAACCAATAGCTGCAATGGCGATTCGATCATTTGCTGGCACGCTGCTTCGCCTTTTTAGTATCTGTATCTTTTTGTCTTTTATGGTAACGGCTTCCGTAATCCCTGTAGGGGATGCAACAGCCAATAAAGCAGATCCACTAAGTTTTTTGATAAATCCTCTTCGTGAATGATCAATTATTTTTTTGGTCATAATCAAAAGGTTAGGTATTAAACGTATATCATTAAGAGGTTTTTTTAAGGCCTTCCATGTAATCCGAAGGAGACATCCCGAATTGTTTATGAAAGTTTCTGCCAAAATGCGTTTGCGAGCTATAACCTACCATCTCCGCAATCTCATAAATCTTAAGACCACCTCCGGCCAATAGGGAAGCAGCTTTTTTTAAGCGAGCAATATTAATCAATTCATTTGGCGTCAGATCAGATATGGCTTTGATCTTTCGATATAATGTAGGTCTACTCATACACATCGCATCAGCCAGATGTTCTACATCCAAACCTGGATTATCCAGTTTCTCTTGAATAAGATCGTTTAATTTATCAAGGAACAGTTCATCTGATTTAGAGTGTGCCATGGTTTTGATATGCGCAAGCGGAGAAGATGCAAAATATTCCCGTAACTTGTTTCGGTTTGTGAGTAAGTTAGCGATTTGAACCTGTAAATATTCAGGAGAAAAGGGTTTTTCCACGTAGGCATCGGCGCCCACCTCAAGGCCAACGATTTTAGATTGGAGGGTGTTTTTTGCCGTTAACAGAATAATAGGAATATGACAATACTCCAAATTGGATTTAACTGCTTTGCATAACGCATATCCATCCATACCGGGCATCATAATATCACTTACAATAAGTTGAATTCGCTCATCAACAAGCCGTTCCAATGCTTCTCGCCCGTCAGAAGCGGTAACGATTTGGTACTGCTCTTGCAGATCATCAACTAAAAAATCCAGTATTTCACTATGATCATCTACGAGCAGTATACAAGGTTTAGCATGAGGCGGTGTCGTTATCCTAGTCATTATCAAATCCTTCCTGGTTAAGCGGCAATGTTAACACAAAAGTATTAAAGTTTTCTTGATTTTGCGTATCTAACACTAAAGTTCCGCCATGCATTTCGGTTAAGGACCGAGCCAAAGCCAAACCTAAACCCGTACCCATATACCGTTCATGGCCACGAACCCTATAAAACGATTCGAATATTTTTTCTTTTAAATGACCAGGAATCAGATCGCCATCGCTAGCTACTTCTATCCTGATGATTTTATCTTGCGCTTTGAGGTTGATCATTATTTTTCCTGCTGCATATTTAAGCGCATTGTTCAGTAAATTACTGACAATCTTTTCCAGCGTTTCGATATCAACAGAAGCGAAAAGGAGTTCTTTAGGCAAATCGATTTTTATCTTTAGCTTTCTTTCCAGTGCTGTTGGTCTTATACGGTCTATTTGATCCCTTAAAAATTTAGTGATGTCAGTCAGTTGGTAATTCAGCTTATACCCTTTGACCTCTGTTTTTCTAAAATCCAATAGCTGACCTGAAAGTTCCAACAGTCGATCCGTATTTTTTTCCATGATTAATAGGTTCTTACGAATTTTGGGCACTTCGTCTACCTGTTTAATGATTTTTTCCATAGGCCCTTTTATTAAGGTTAATGGTGTTCTAATTTCATGGGCTACTTGCGTAAAAAATTCAATTTTAGATCGATACATTTCTTCCTCTTTTCGATGTGCAATTTGTACCAATTTAATCCGATTCTTTTCCTTCACCCATCGATGGTATGTCCGAACAAGCAACCATATAATACCAATCAAGAGTAAAAAATATAAGGTATAAGCTAAGGGGCTTGCCCAGTATGGCGGTAAAATTCTAATCCATAACGTTGCCTCCTTTCCGATTCGTTTTCCTTCACTATTAACGCTACTTACTTTGAAGGTATAAACCCCTGGGGGCAACTCGGTAAAATACGCTTTCCGATTGGTTTGCAAATACGTCCAATTCGGTTCCAACCCTTCCATTTTATACGTATACTCTGTCATATCTGGAGAGATATAACTGAGTGCAGCAAAATCAATACTAAAAGAAGACTGGTTATAATTTAACACTAATGAGTCTGTAAATGCAATCGATTTTTTCAACGGAGAGCCATTGCCATTGATCTCGAGGTCTTTATCATATAATTGGAACCCGGTGATATAAATCGGGGGCACGACCACTTTATCTTGCAGCTTATCTGGTTGAAAACGTATTAACCCTTTTACAGAACCAAAATACAGCATGCCATTCTTTGCTTTATACGCCGAATTATAATTAAATTGATCGCTTAATAAACCGTTAGCAATGGTGAATTTGCGTGTATATCCTGTGGTAAGGTTGTACAAAATTAGCCCTCTAGAAGTGCTGATCCAAACGTTGTGACGATCGTCTTCCAAAAACGCCAGTACAAGAACTCCCTGTCCGGGAATGGCATGTTGAAAATTTAAGCGTTCAAAACGATTGTTTTTCCGATCTAACCGACCTATACCCTCTTCAGTTGCCGCCCAAAGTTGATGATCACTCGTTTCCATAATATGCGTTATGCGGTTGCTTGGCAAACTATGTATATTTTGTTGATCGTAATAATAAACGCCTCTTTTTTTGGTAGATGGATTATAAAAATACAGTCCATCTCTCCATGTCCCCACCCATATGGTCCCTTCACTATCTTCAAATAGGCAGGTATAAAATATATATTCCGGAAATTCTTCTAATAGCTTAAATTTCTTTTTATCAAAAAGATACTCATATATGCCATGATCGGTTGCAAACAATATTCTACCTGAATGCGTTCGTAACATCGTATAGATAAAATTGCTTTTTAAACCGTTCTTTTCTTCATCAGCATAATAATGCTTAAAAACCTCACCTGTGGAAATGCGCATGAGGTTCAGTCCTTGATGAAAAGTCCCGACCCAAAGAGTATCTCCTGTTACTAATAAGCCGTGTATGTTTAAGCCAGAAATAGCATTACGGCTTCCATCGGGCTTAAAGTGTTCAATAGACATATCGTGAATAGCGAGCTTGTTCAATCCACCATTCTCCGTTCCAATCCATAAATTATGATCATTGTCTTCGCAAATTTCCCGAACCGCATTTCCAGAGAGACTAGTTGCGGTATTTAAGGGGAAGAATTTTTCAAAAAACCGCTGCTTTTCATGATAATAACTAATTCCTCCAAACCATGAGCCGATCCAAACACCTCCTTCATTATCCTGACAGATCGAGTAATTCGCATTATCGCTTAAAGACCATCTATTGTCATCCTGTTTTTTTAATTGTATAAATTGGCGGCTTTGATCTGAATAGATATACACTCCTGATTCTGTAGCAAACCAATATTGATCCGTACCGATTTTTTTGATATCGCGAACAAAGATTTCTTGTCCGTCGTCAGCCGTACTCATCAGATCCTCATAACGTGCATCTTTTGGAAAAAACCGTTTGATTCCTTGTTTACTAGTACCAATCCATAGTCGTTGATGGTTTTCATCCCATAACAGACTCGTAATGGCCTTATCCCGAATTGGCGATGAAGCGTTAAAAACATCGTAAGGGATGGTCTTCTCCAATTCAGGATCAAATAATTTTAGCTCTCCCGTTCCAGAGCCAAGCCAAATTCCTTTAGGGGATAATGCAAGTGCGTCAATGGAACTCAATCCTAAGTTATCATAATAATGTACCTGCTTGGTTTTTAAATTATACCGTACGAGTGTTCGATAATCGGCGGTATACCACATGTTACCTGCCGTATCGGAACGAATATTAATAATGGGTGCATTCTTGTTATATGGAAAAGCGGAAAACCCTTCGGTTAGCGGATCATAGATGTAAATACCAAAATCAGTACCTGCCCAAATTCTACCCGTGGCATCTTCACATAAAGACTGAATAAAGTTATGGCCTAAACCTGCCATATCCGCAGTATCCAATATATTGTGCCGAAATACCTTGAACGTATAACCGTCAAAACGATTAAGACCATCACGGGTTCCAAACCACATAAAACCTTTACTATCCTGTAAACTGCAAATAACGGCATTATTGGAAAGCCCATTCTCTACTTGATAATGCTTAAAATAGTACGGCTGACTATTTGCAAGTTTTATCAAAAAGCAGATGAGGCACGTTAAGGTTAGCTTTCTTATCATCTTTTACATATGGAAGGTCAAACTTAGAGAAAATACGCGGAAAAAATGAAACAAAATCAAGAGGTGGTATCCATCGCGTTTTTTTATTTTGGCTAGATACTATTTCCAGTCATGAACATGATAAACCGTTTATTTCTTTTTCTCCTTTTTCTATCGACCTACTTTTTGTCAGTTGCACAAAAAGCACCTATCATAACACCTATAAAAAACCCTATTATTAACAAAGATTTTCCAGATCCCACTGTTATTAATGTCGATGGTATTTTTTATGCTTACGCAACGAATAGTACGATCAATGGTAAACCAGCGCATATTCAGGTAGCACGTTCCGAAAATTTACAAGATTGGACACTTATCGGTGATGCCCTACCGGAACAACCCGTTTGGGCGGATCATGATTTTTGGGCACCCCATGTGTTATATGATTCCGATATCAAACAGTACGTACTCTTTTATTCGGGTGAATCGGGACATGGAAAATGTTTAGGCATTGCCTATGCCGATGCTCCACAAGGTCCTTTCCGAGATTCAGGCGCTCCTTTAGTCTGCGGCGAGGGCTTTGTCAACATTGATCCAATGGCTTTCATTGATCCACAAAGCAAAAAGAAATACCTGTATTGGGGTTCTGATCACCAGCCCATTAAGGTACAAGAAATGAAAGACGATTGGTCAGGATTTAAACCAAACACCACGCCCATTCCGGTTATGGAGGCCGGACAAGAAAAGGAATATGACCGACTTATCGAAGGAGCTTGGGTGGATTACCACCAAGGGTATTATTACCTTTACTATTCGGGAGATAACTGTTGTGGACCCAATGCCAGCTATGCCGTGTTAGTTGCCCGATCCAAACAGCCAACGGGTCCGTTTGAACGTTTAGGTACGGCGAACCGGTCTAATCGCAGTGTCTTTCTGGAAAAAGACAGTCTTTGGCTTGCTCCAGGCCATAATTCTATTTTTCGTGATGACCATGGCCAGGCCTACATCGCCTATCATGCCATCCCAGTAAATCCAACAACAGGCAAGCCCGATCATTATGGGCGTGTTGCCCTTATTCAACCCATTCGCTATCAAAATGGATGGCCAACGCTTTTAAGCAGCCAAACGACAACTCCTACAGATACGATCACGTTAGCTGATCCAACTATTTTTTACGACAAGGGAACTTACTATTTATATGGAACGGGAGCCCCCGATGGTTTCATTGTGTACACCTCAACCGACTTAAAAACGTGGCATGGCCCTTCCGGTGCAAACGACGGATATGCACTTCATAAAAAAGATAGTTTTGGATCCTCAGGTTTTTGGGCACCGCAGCTGTTTAAACACCATAAGCAATACTACATGATCTATACTGCCAACGAACAACTAGCGATTGCCACCAGCACCAGTCCGTTAGGACCATTTAAGCAGTCTACGAAACGAGCATTAAACGGTAACACCAAGCAAATTGATCCTTTTGTTTTTTTCGACAAGGGCAAGCCCTACCTGTACTTTGTACGTCTAACCGACGGAAATCGAATCTTTGTAGCCGAATTAAATGCTACCTTGGATAGTATAAAAGAATCGACAATCACACCTTGTATTGCAGCAACCGAAGCTTGGGAAAATACCGAAAATGCCCCTTGGCCGGTAGCCGAAGGACCAACCGTTATCAAAAAGGACAATATGTATTACCTATTGTACTCAGCAAATGATTTCAGAAATCCAGCATATGCTATTGGTTATGCCACTGCTGACCATCCTTTAGGCCCCTGGAAGAAATACACCGAGAATCCGATCATCAACAAAGATATATTGGGTCATAACGGTACCGGGCACGGCGATATCTTTAAAGCGAAAGATGGTCAAATCTATTATGTGTTGCATACCCATAACAGCAACCAAAAAGTTGCTCCAAGAAAAACAGCACTCGTAAAATTGCAATTTGAAAAGCGTAAAAATGAAACTGTTTTAAAGTTGTTAACGAATGAACTGGAATTTATAATCCAACCTATATCCATGATAGTACGGGATGCTTCGCAATAAAATAACCTTATATTTACGATTGAATTCAAATAAAGACCTCAATTATGCGTAAATCTACCGGATCCATCATCCTGTTTTTCGCGTTCTTACATGTTTATACCCAAGCACAAGAGCTGCGGAATAAGGCTGTAGCAGATCAATTTTTGCCTGCCCAGCAGGCAGTCTTGAACGGCTATATTGGCAAGAAGCTCGACCAGTCTTACGAAAACCGAATCCTAGCACAATCAGTCAGCAGCCTGATCGAACCCTTCCATCATCGCACAGAAAATCACCTTTGGCAAAGTGAATTTTGGGGTAAATGGTTCACTTCGGCGGTTTTGGCTTATCGTTATCGTCCAGAAGATCGCTTGAAAGAGGTCTTAAAAAAGGCTGTAGATAGCCTAATAGCCACCCAGACGGCCGACGGTTATATTGGTAACTACGCACCAACGAGCCATTTACAAGAATGGGATATATGGGGCCGGAAATATACGTTACTGGGTTTATTGGATTATCATGCCTTAATGGGCGACAAAAAAAGTCTTCAGGCAGCAAAGAAACTAGCTGATCATCTGATTCAGGAAATTGAAGCTGCTGATGGCTTAATCGTGAATAAAGGAAATTACCGCGGCATGGCAGCTTCTTCCATATTGGAGCCCATGGTACTCCTTTATCGCGCTACGGGTGACCCAAAATACCTCGATTTTTCAAAAACAATTGTACAACAATGGGAAAGTCTACAAGGTCCGAAACTCATCAGCAAGGCGACAATAGATGTTAGCAAACGATTCCCGACACCAAAAAATTGGTACAGTTATGAGCAAGGCCAAAAAGCTTACGAGATGATGTCTTGTTACGAAGGGTTATTGGAACTTTACCGAGTAACCGGAAATGAACAATATAAACAAGCGGTTATCCAGACTTGGCAAAATATAAAAGATACGGAAATAAATATTGCCGGATCTGGTGCGTCAGAAGAAATGTGGTTTGGTGGGGAAGCGCTACAAACGTCACCGGTTACGCATTACCAAGAGACCTGTGTTACCGTCACCTGGATCAAGCTAAACCAACAACTCCTTCGTCTTACTGGCGAAGCAAAATATGCAGACGAAATTGAGCGTGCTTATTACAATGCCTTACTGGGCTCTCTAAATCAAGATGGCTCAGATTGGGCGAAATATACGCCATTAAACGGGCAACGCCTTCCAGGAAGTGGACAATGTGGCATGGATATTAATTGCTGCGTTGCCAATGGCCCTCGCGGACAATTCACCTTACCATTTACGGCAGTCATGGCCATGTCTGATGGCCTTTCCGTCAATTTCTATACTGAAGGTGCCTACAAGATTCGTTCACCTCACGGAAAGACGATCACTTTAATACAAAAGACAAGCTATCCGGTAAGCGATAAAATTAATCTCACCTTAGCTATGCCAAGCTCAGAGGAAATGACGATACAGGTTCGCATTCCCTATTGGAGCGACGAAAGTAAAGTATGGATAAATGACGAAGAAATACCAGTCAAGCAAAGCGGTGAGTTCTTAAAAATACATCGAAAATGGTCTTCAGAAGACCGTATTACTTTAGCGTTAGACCTACGCGGAAAAGTAGTGATCCAACAGCGCAACCAAAGAAAGTTTGCTGCTATTACCAGGGGACCCATTGTGTTAGCCCGTGATTCACGCTTCGGCGGACCCGATTTAATCACCGTCAATACGCCGGTATTATCAGATAAAGACCAGCATATTACCCTTCATCCGATAAACAATACAACCAGCGATAATACGTGGATGCTATACCAAGCCTCTTTCCTTCCGGAATCCTATACAGAAAAAGGAGCATCGCCAATCGACTTTACGTTATGCGATTATGCTTCAGCCGGTAATGGAAAAATAGCCTCGACCTTTGCTGTTTGGTTGGCACAATTGTATAGTGGTAGGGAACATTGAAAGTGTTTCCAAAGGTTTATAACTCCTTCTTTTGCGCGTTTGTTATAACGTTTGGTACAAAAAAACCGACTTTAGCGCATCCCACACCGTGAGCTATACTAAAATCGGTCGAATATTAGATGTATAAGGCGGGATAATGATGCGCCCCTACTATTTCTTTATAGCAAAAATATATTCAGAACTTGATTTATACGTTTGTCCCGGGTCGAGAATAATCGAAGGGAAGCTAGGCTGATTAACTGCATCTGGAAAATGTTGTGTTTCCAAGGCAATTGCTGTTCGATAATCGTCCTTTACTCCATTTTTTAAGCTATTCTTGCCCGCCATAAAATTACCTCCATAAAACTGTAAACCCGGCTGATCGGTATAAATTCTCATCTCAATCCCGCTCTTATCTCCAACAGCGGAAGCCGCCAAACCGTAGGTATTACCTTTACGTAATACAAAGTTATGGTCATAACCACCACCAAACTTCAACTGCTCATTATCTTCTTTAACACGTTTGCCGATAGCCGTAAATTTCGTAAAATCAAAAGGAGTATTTGCCACGGGTTGGTTTTTACCCAAAGGAATTAATGTGCTATCTACAGGCGTATATTGATCTGCTTCTATCTGCAACAAATGGTCATTGATCGTGCCACTCCCCTCTCCATTTAAGTTGAAGAATGCATGGTTAGTCAAATTCACCGGTGTACGTTTATCGGTCTTCGCTTCATAGTCGAAACGAATCCCGTTATTAGCCGTTGCTGTAAAGGTTACTTTCACGTCTAAGTTTCCCGGGAAGTTCTCTTCACCGTCTGGCGAATGATAGGTGAAGACCAAGGAGGAGTCGCTCAATTGTTCTGCATCCCAAACCACATCTTGAAACCCTTTTTTACCGCCATGCAGTGCATTTTGCCCATTATTGGTGAAGATGGTATATTGCTTTCCATCCAACGTAAATTTACCTTTGGCGATCCGATTACCAACACGGCCAATTGTTGCACCATAATAGGGTTCTGTTGATGCCTTATACGCATCAGCCGTAGTAAATCCCAAAACTACATCGGTTGGTTTTCCATCTTTATCAGGCACAACCAAACTCACAAGCCTACCACCATAATTGGTTAACTTAGCCGTTAATCCTTTGTTATTAGTAATGGTAAAAAGTTTAACCGCCTTGCCGTCAATTTCTCCACCAAAGTCATTCGTGTCTGCTGGAGTTTCTGTAGTGGTTGCAGTTTCTTCTTTTGGGCGATTATTGTTGCAAGCGGAAAGTAAAATACCTCCCGTCAACATCAGTCCGATACATTGTTTAACGTTCATATGCTTTTTATTGGATCGTTTGTTTGTATAAAGCTTGATGAATTTGATTAAGCTTTTCCGCAGGAATTTTCATTACCTTCCGATCGTACGTCATCATTCCATTTGTTTCCACTTCCACATCGGTGGTTTGCGTATATACGCCTGCTGAAAGACCCAAAGGTATTAAATTTTTCAGATCATCTATCAGTTTCATATAACGTTGTGTCAATTCGTCTTGATTTTTGAAGCTTTGGTATCCCCAATTATTCTTCTGTTGCCATGTATGTCCTTCTATTGGCAAACCTAGTCCGCCAAATTCGCCCAATACGATGGCCTGTTTGGCTCCAAAAATCTCCGGATCGGGCATATTAGGATCAGGATAATTATGCAAATCCAGAATATGTCCCGTTTTTAAGAAATTTCCTCCACTGGCGCTGTTCACTAAACGCGATGGATCATAGTTCATGGTCCATTCGGTGATTTCTTTCGTCTTGAACTGCCCCCATGCTTCATTAAATGGTACCCATACGACGATGCTTGGAAAGTTATGTAGCGCATCCATAATGGCTTTCCATTCTTTGCGATGGTAGCCTTCCGACTCTGCCGTACGCTCCTTATCTAAATTTTTCCCTGAAATTTGCCCTGGATGGTTATCCCACCTATTACCACCTAAATCACCACTAGGCATGTCTTGCCATACTAGAATACCAACGCTATCGCAATAGTGATACCAACGTGCAGGCTCTACTTTAATATGTTTACGAATCATGTTAAAGCCCATTTCTTTTGTCTTCACAATATCAAACAGCAGCGCTTCATCCGTAGGTGCAGTATATAAACCATCTGGCCACCAACCTTGATCTAGTGGTCCATATTGAAATGTAAATTGATTGTTTAGAAATAAACGTTGAACCCCTTTGCTATCTTTTTGCATGGAAATTTTCCGCATGGCAAAATAGCTGCTTACTTGGTCTAGTACTTTTCCTTTTCGTAGTAACGAAACTTGTAGATTATAACGATAAGGGTTCGTTGTTGACCATAATTTTGCATTCGGAATGGACAAGCTAGCTTCAGCATCAACCGCTATTGTCTGTTCACTTACTACTTGATCGCCATCCAAGGCAACTACTTTCAGCTGGTCGCCAGCTTGACTACCTTCTACAGCCGCAGAAAATTTAAGGGATTGCTGATCGACATCAGGTGTTTGCTTGGTATGAGCGATATATGTTTTTGGTACGCTTTCCAACCACACCGTTTGCCAAATACCGGTAACTGGGGTGTACCAGATCCCTTCCGGGCTTTTTACCTGTTTCCCACGAGGTTGTGGACCGTCATCTGTCGGATCCCATACGCTAAGCGTAATCTCTTGTTTTTTTCCTTTTTTCAGTTGTTTGGTAATGTCAAAAGAGAAGGGATCAAATCCACCCTCATGTGTACCTACCTTTTCACCATTCACATAAACCGTACACCGCCAATCTACCGCACCAAAGTGCAATAACACTTGATCCTTGCTAACCGCTTTACTTAATTCGATACTTGTTTTATACCAAAGTAATTGATCTTTCCCAACTGTTTTGCCCACACCAGATAAAGCCGATTCAATGGCAAAGGGCACTAAAATTTGCCCATCAAAAGTACTGGGAACTTGTGTTTGGTTTGCAGATGTGAGTGCATATTGCCAAAGTCCATTTAAATTTTGCCAATTTTTGCGAACTAACTGCGGTCTTGGATATTCCTGAAGTGTTTTTGCCGGGTCGACCTTTTTGGCCCAAGGCGACATAATTTTCCCTTCAACGGGTTTCCATGATGTACTTTGTGCATTTGCCAACTGAAAAGAGGCTAATAAAGCCGCTATCACTAATGGTTTACGTATCATACTATACTATTATAAAGAGTTAATTTTAATTTTTTGTTGTTAATGATTTGATAAATGCAACTTCTTTTTCGCTATACGGCTTGCCATTTCTGCGTAGAATGTCATGAAACCAGACTTTTGGTTCGGCAGTATAGGTTTTACCCCAACTGTCCCATGCATAAATCGTTTGTGTTTTTCCATCCACAAATCCCCAATTATAGACAGCCACCTTATATTGCTTGGCAATAGGCAAGGTACCTTCGAACGTACTTTTATTTGGTCTGGCCATATACTCCGTACACAATAAAGGTTTACCGTATTTTTGTAACTGTTTAATCCGATTTTCGAAAGAAGAAGGTTCTTCATAGTTATGGAAAGAAAGCACATCCGATTCTTCCAATTGCACCTTTTGGATAGGAGATAAAGAGGCTTCGTCCGACCAATCCCCTCCATCCCATAAACCGGATGTGAGTGGTTGTTCGGGACTGACTGCTCTAGCCCAAACAAATGTCTTTTGCAATAACGGTAATACCCGTTCATTTTTATCTTTTAACTCCACTTTACCATATGAACTCGTATTTGGGTTATTGGGTTCGTTCCATACATCCCAACCTAAAATACGGTCGTCTGTCGCAAAATGGCTTACGACACCTTTGACATAGCGTTCTAATCTGGGATACTGGGTACTATCTTTCAGGACGTCTGCGCCGGGGCTTTGTACCCAACCGGAGTTGTGGACATGCGGTTTTGGATCACGTTGTTTTCCCAATTTAGGGTACGGATCCCAACACGAGTCAAATAACACAAACAATGGCTTAATATGATGCGCTGATGCTAATTTCAAGAACGTATCCATGCGTCCTAAAAATCCAGTACTATCTTGTTCGTAAACGAGATCATGCAGATAAACCCTAACCGTATTGAAACCAAGATCAGCTGCCCAGCCAAGCTCTCGATTTA
This sequence comes from Olivibacter ginsenosidimutans, assembly GCF_039542865.1. Classification (NCBI taxonomy): domain Bacteria; kingdom Pseudomonadati; phylum Bacteroidota; class Sphingobacteriia; order Sphingobacteriales; family Sphingobacteriaceae; genus Olivibacter; species Olivibacter ginsenosidimutans. The sequence goes on from NZ_BAABIQ010000042.1 coordinate 21,398, forward strand.
TAGTTGTTGTATCAAAGCTTTCGGCCTGCCACATTTCCAATTGGTTGATTGCGGTACTTGGACTAAAATTACAACCCACTAGCCAAGGTTGCTTTTCATACCAAGCATTCGCCTCTTCTTTTGACCAGATAGATCGTTGATCAGCAGTAGTGGTCGTATCTTGCTGTTGATCATTTTTATTTCCCGTTGTAGGCCCGCAAGCCATTAACCAAACACTCCATAGTATCAGGCAACTCCATTTAAATGTACTTGTATTCATGGTATCTTATTTATTTTTCGTATCCAATGTTAAACCCGGCTGCCGGGTTAAAATCGTCAGCTCGCTCCAAAACGTTGCAAACAACGCCTATGTTGGGAGAACTAGCCATCAACGATTTTCAGGTAAACAGTTCTAATTGATTGTTTTCTTTCGGACAGCAGTATTCATTCCAGCTGTCCAACATTTTCATTTTCAAAGAAAAGAATTTTCGTGAAGAAGTAGGACTATCCTTGTGTCAATCTTTCTTTATATTGTCTCATTTGGTGTTAATTCTTCCGCAGACCACGATTAGCTTGGATATCTTTAAAAGCAAATGCATCATGAAAAAACCAAAACCGAGGGGTTGGCTAACTCCTCGGTTTTATCTGCTGGCAGAGGTTCTTCGTTCCACTTAACATCCGCCTTAGATTTTGCGACTTGTAGTGGGAGGCACTTGCATTGTAGCAAAATCTACAGCGGGAGCTTTTGCGTCACTTTTTGCGGTAAAAAGTGACACCAAATTTTATTTATTCATTGTTTTATCCAGCAGCTTTATAAAATATCCACCAACTACCGCACGAGCTCTAAAGCCCACGGATTTGCCATCCGTCGTTTCATGCCAATCGCTCAAAGGAATACGATCAGCAGTTTCATTAGCATATTTCCATACAGGGTCGACGAATGTTTGGAAATCCGCATCACTTCCTAAAGTAGCTGTCCACAAAATCCAATCCGATTTAGTATAGGTTTTACGGCTATCCAAAGGTAAGCCATACGCTTGCTGTTTACCTTTATAATAAGCCAATTCCTTGTCTACCACTTCCTTCGGGAAGATATTCAACTTTAATAACTTATCCCAAATCAAATTATATTTTTGACTCCAAGTATCTGCCTGACCAAATGCTAATGCATAATGATCACCATCTGCTGCTAATTCCATCCATTTTTTAGCCAGATCTCTTGCCAATGCAAAATTTTCTTTTGCTTCTTGGTCTTTATGCAGCATTTCGGCCAACTTTGCATAAGCAGCAATACCCATAATAGCCTTTATTGAAAGATTGGCATTACGTGCCAGATGCCCTGCAAAATCGTCTGTACATAATTGATTAGCCGGATCGAAGCCTTCCTTTTTCAGGTAGTTCGTCCAGGTAGTCAACGTTTCCCAATGCTGCTCAGCAAAATCTGCCTTTCCATCGCGCACCGCAATCGCAGCTGTTACCGTCAGCATGTTACCCGCCTCTTCTACCGGCATATCTTCACCGTAAGTTTGGCCGTTTGCTAATGGATAAGTACCCACATCATGTGATGGAAATGGTTTGGTCCACCGCCCACTTTCACTATACTCAAAAATGAAACGTAATAAACCTTTCGCTAGTTCGGTATTATATAACAGATACAAAGGTGCTGAAGGGTACGTTATATCGACCGTACCAATAGATCCATTAGAAAAATTCTCTTTAGAGAAAAACAATAATTCGCCATTGGTATTAGCGACCACCTTATGTGCAGCGATGGACTGTCTATACGCCAATTCACATAACTGTGCGTATTTTTCGCCGCCGGCTTGTTTTGCATCAGTAGCCAAAGTCTCGTCAAACTTGTTACAAGCAGCCATTAATTGGCTATAGTCGTTCTCTGCCAATTTCAACATATCCAAAGCAGTTGTTTTGCCGTCTCTGCGCCACCAAGCACGTAAATTTTTACCAAAATACTGTATCGCATACTCATCGTCATAAGCAACAATCACATGTTTATTCGTTGCATCAGCTACTTTTCCTAAATCCATTTGTACACCGATGAGCATATCGGCGGCGGCACCATCAACAGATTCTGTCGATACATTCCCCTTATCGTTGATGGTATTTGCCATATCCTGTACACGACCAAGAATACCTTGAGTAGTTTCTCCTGCTTCAGCGGCCAAATACGCCTTACCCCAGTCAATGCGGACATTATCTCCCTTTTTACCCAATACCTGTTGGCTCTTTGTACCTACTGCTAGTACCACTTGTCCATTTGCCTGTTCATGCGAAGCCTTAACTTCCTGATTGGGTTTATCCGTACTTAGGGTACCTGATAACGCAAACCATACCTTCACGTCATGCGATTTGCCGTCGGACGGTCGGACGTTAAAAGTAACATAAGAAGCAGGACGTGCCAGCACTTCCAACTGATCCATCAGTAATGGAGAAGTAAAGGTTAAATCGATATTCACCGCTCCAGCAGCAAAGTGATATGCCGTTTGCGTTGCCGTCAATTTAACCGATTGCTGTTGAGCAGGACGAGCCTCCAATAAACGCTTTTCGTTAACTAAACCCACATCAATAAAGGCGCCTCCGCGGTCATTTCGACAATGTACGGCTAATACATTTTTCCCTTGTTTTAACGCCTTCAAGACATTAGCAGGGATAGGTTTTTGTGCATAATCCAAGATAAAGTTATCATCTTTATAGAGCAACTCACCATTCAAAAATACCTCAACTGCATCATCATGGCTGATCAACAATTTTAAGTTATCCTTATTCTGCCCATCGAAATCAAATTCTCGGCGATACCAAATTTCTTTATCATATAAACTTGCTGGTTTCATAGGATTATCGCCCGAATTATCGCCAAAAGGAGCGGCACCCTGCTTCCAGGATTGATCAGCAAAACCCGTTGTTTCCCATCCCGCTGCGGGTTTTTCATAGCTATACCGTACCGTATAGGGCTTTTTTTGTGCAGTTGGCACGACATCTTCTATCACCGAAAGGGATTTTCCCGCTAATTGATAAACCTCCCCGTCTACTTTAGCCAAAGCATATAGCGGTTGGTCTATACCCGTCCAGTGCTTCGTTTGCTGGATATTTAAGGTATCGCCAAAAGACCATACACTTAAATAGGGATCATGCGTAATTAAAGGATAAGCGGGGGGCCGAAGCGCTTTTCCTGTATCTTCTTTCGTCGTCGCCGTTCGCTGTTCTGACGATGGGTTATTGCAAGCAGCGAACAAGCTTGCCCCAAGCAGTAAGCTACAAAAAATAGTGTTTTTCTTCATTGTTGTACTATTTGTTTTATGATATGACTTCTTTTGATGCGGTTGCTGTTCTAAAAGCGTTAAGGAGCTATCGTTGGAAAGGAAGTAATCCGTAAACGTGCTGCCCCCATCGGAATCAATTCTATATTTTCCGCTTTACTATCTACTTTGACTGGACTTGCCGGTAACACTGCCGTTAACCCAAATTCATCAATCTTCCACTCAGGGATACGTTGCCCTTTGGTCTTCATTACGATAGGCGCATCTTCCGGTGTAAATGGGAAATCATTCCTTGGCCAGTCTTTTTTCACTACCTGAAAAGCCTTTACAGGATCTTTCAACGCTTCACCGCTCAATCCATAATTCCACGCTGAAGCGGGTAGAATTTCAAATGAAGGCCACTTTTCAGGATCAGCTGTTTTCTGCCATTTCGAGTCGCCTATGGCTGAAGCCTTACTATCTTTTTTCACATAGTTTTCCTGAATTTTCAATGAATAGGTTAGTGGTCCACGATTAACACTTACGCTATGCTTATTACCTTCCCATGTTTTAAGCTCAACGTTCATGGGTAATATCAAGATGACTTCATCGCCATCCTTCCACGTTCTAGCCAATTTCGCATAGGTTCCACCTTTAACTATTCCGGGTTGTTCCTCGCCATTAATCGTCAGCTTTGCCGCCTTGCACCATGTCGGTATTCGTAAATAATAAGGAAAAAAAACACTTTCTTGCGTATGTATGGTAAATTTCACTTGCTCTTCAAAAGGGTAATGTGTTGCAGCGCTAATATGCACCATTTTCCCATCGCCAACTTTAGCCTCCACGTCGGCATCACTATATAATAGCGCAGCCAAACCATTATCTGGTGTCGCCATAAACAAATGTTCAGCATAATACGGCCAGCCTTGCGCATGATTATGCTGGCAACAGCGTGAGCTAAATGGGTTCATCATTAAAAAAGGGCCGCTATTATCAATTCCCGGATGATGGTTTTTGCTATCGCTGATGGACATATTCGGACTGGTGATATAGCGAAGGCCTTTAAAATCAGGCATAACCGCAGCTGGGTAGGTATTAAAGGCCACCTCTTCTGCGTGATCTGCCCAAAAAGGATCACCCGTGATGCCCATTAACAATTCGTCGGAAGCCATTTGTTCTACCATACCGCAGGTTTCTACGCCCTGCCGTGGATCGCTATATCCTTCTCGCGCATTTTCATCCGCACCAAACATGCCCCCTGGTACTTGCCCATATTTCTCTCGAATCAACTGAAAATCACGATAGGTAGCTTCCAAATCTTTTAGGTCACCCGTTTGCATATAATAAGTAGCTGGTTCTCTAAAACACTGTGCAATATTCACATTATGCCAATTGGGTAAATTATTTGGCTGTCGCCAATCTGCCGTATTGCGGTGAATTTTCTTTGCTAAATCGAGCAGCCATGCATTTTTTCCGTCGGTTTGGTTGTATAACCAATATACGCTGTATAAGTTATCGCCTCCCCGGCTATTTTCCCAATAATCCTTTAAGAATAAGCTATCGGGTAGTTGATTTTCCCATTGGAAATATTTTTCCATAAAAGGTAAAACCCGCTCGTCTTTACTATAGTCATAATACGATTGGAGACACCAAAGCATAATCATGTTTCCCCAAAGATCTGGTTTTCCATTTTTCATGACTTCCGGTCCGAAATACCCATCTTCGCGTTGGCTTTCCAACGCTGCATTTAACCAAACTTTGGCTTCTTTGATCATCTTTTCATCCTTCAGCAAATAAGCTAGATCACCGTAACCCTTTAGCCAGTAGGGCACTTCTTCCCAGCCATGATCCCCTTTCCCATCCTTGCTCAACCAAGCATTATCTTCTTTCGCTAACCATGCGCTGATTTCACCGAGATGACCAGTGAGGCCATTCTTCTGGAGCTCAAGGTATTTTAACAACCAGCCTTTAGGTTGGATAGATCCAATAGGAAGTTTAATAAAGTTTAATGCTTTTAGTGGCTTTTCGTTACCCTTATAATTTACATTCATTATAGTGGTATCCGGACGATTCACATTAGTGATCTCCTCCTGTTGTTTGGTGCAAGCTAGTAAACTGGCTGCCAAAAGTACTCCAATTCCTGTACGTATCATGATTTGCTAAAAAGTAAAACCCTCACCAGCTGGCGGGTTCATTGATACCTTTAAAAATAAACGAGATATCAATAATTCAAAAGTAAAAAGTAAAACCCCAAAGGGGTTCTACGCATAACCAATAATGGGTAACCAGTAACTACCTTAAACGCACAACTGGAGAATAAATTCCCTGATCGGCACCATTTGCCTGTACACATACCCTTCCAAATAATGCCGAAGCATTCTTCACCTTTTCATTATCCGAAAAATCTAGACTAAAATTCACTTTTCCAACCTTCAGATCCTCGGTAATTTCTTTCTTCGCTGCGCTGTACCCCTCATCCACAAAAGAAGTTGTATTCAATAATAAAAACACCCTACCTATCGTCGCACTTTCAACAACTTGATTGATGGTAAAGGAAGCATCCATCACTGTTTCATTTAACGAAATAGTTGCGTCAGCGATAGTAAAAAAGGGTGTTACTTCAAAATCATGCGTGGTATTACCGTGAACCTCAATCACCGTTGTGTCCCGGCTATTTACCCAAGGACCATTTCCGTCCTTAGTAACCGCTTTATATGTTCCGTCAAACAACTTTGCAGTAAAGCTGCCATCTTGTGTAATAAAAACGTCTATGGGATCATGTTTCGCATAACCATCCTGATAAAATTGTAATCTGACCTGCTCATCTGTTCCACGCACTTGCAATGCTTGCCCCTGGTATACCACATGTCCAGTCAGTACAGATTCTGGCTCATCATAATTATCCTTTCCGCAGCCTGCAATCAGGACCAGTAACACCATAAAAGCACTATATACTATTTTCTTGTTCATTGTAATCGATCTAAAAGAATTATTGATAAGGATTCTTCACCAGTTTCGGATTATTGTTCAGCCAGCTATTATCTAGTTCGCTATAATAATGCCTTGGTTGAAAATTTAATGCATTTGGATAAATAAAATTCATGTTCTGCACTTCAAAAGTCCATTTGCCATCATTCGGGTTGCCTGGTGCCACCACTCGGTAAGGCCATAAGCCGCGGCGAGATGCTGCTTCATTACTTTGATTTCCAGTCCACGTTTTATCTGCCAAGCGCCAGCGCATCATGTCCCAATAACGATGATCTTCAAAAGCGAATTCCACACGGCGCTCATGGACGATATTAGCAAAAGTAACCGTTTTTAACGGCTGTACTCCGGCTCTAGCACGTACTGCGTTGATGTTCTCTAGTGATACCGCATTACTTCCTCCATTGAGTTCAAAAGCTGCTTCTGCAGCGATTAAGTAAGCTTCCGCAATGCGGAAACGTGGTTCCCACATTTCGGATCCCCTACCTATCGTACCTGCCTGAGGAGTTTCATCTAAAAATTTACGTATACCAAACCCTGTTTTGTTCACTAAACGAAGCGAAGAATTATATACCGGCCCATTGGGAGAAGTGATCAAGTTACCGTTTTTATCTGTTGAATTAGCTTCTCCCTGCTTTTTCACCCATTTTCCATCTTGAAAATTAAGCTGTCCCGCTTGATACACCACCGTACTACCGGCAAATGTAGCTCCCGGATAAATCACCGTTCCACCTAAACGGGGATCTCTGTCTTTGAACAGCTCATCAGCTGTTTCATAAAATTTTGGTGTGCCATTAAAAGAGCCCACATCAAACTTACTTCCCTGTCCTGGAGTAGGTGTATTAATGGGTTCAAACTCTTCCGCCAGATTTAACAATACCGATAGAAAACTGGAATTCGCATCCTGTGCTAACGTTGTAGGTAAATTATCTTTGGTAAAGGCAATTGTCTGTCCTGGAAAGTAATAGTCCCGAGCCCAGATCACTTCTGTATTACCATCTTTCACACAAACCGCCTCATAGAAATTCCGTGCTCTATCTTCCGGCTTCTTATCCTGCAATACGTAAGGGCCATGCTGAATCACATCCAAGGCTGCGTCTAATGCTTTCTGGTAATAGGCATTCGCTTTGCCAGCATCAATTCCTACCTCTCCACCAACGGTTTTCACCGGAGCAGCCATCTGGTTATTATATTTAGCCAAGGAAGCCGCATAAAGTGCTGCACGAGCCTCCAACATTTTTGCCGTCCACTTATTCGCACGGGCCGAATGCGTGGTTGGTCTATCGCTCATCATATCGGCTATAGCCTCACATTCGCTGATGATGTAATCGTACATTTCCGCCTCCGTAGCGCGTGGATACTGCAAGGGGCTGATATCCATACCTGGTGTATAATCAAACACCTCATCCCCTACAATAGGCATTCCGCCCAAGCTTCTGCAACTGTTAAAATAGTACCAAGCGCGGATTAACCGTGCTTCACCAATAAGTGGCGTTTTGGATGTTTCCGTAATTGCTGTGCTTTCTTTCAAGCCCTTCAAAAACTGGTTAATGTTCCGTACCAATTCATAATCGTACACCCGCCAAAGATTGCGATCAAACTGATTGACATTGTCAAAGTCATAACGGATTGCTTCATCGACACGTGTAAAGTCATTGTTATCTCCTCCCGCACGTTGCCCCCAGTTGTAGTATTGGTCTGTAGTATTCGGCTTTAATCCTCGACTGATACGATCATAAAAATTTGCCAACACTGATCGAATTAGATTGGAATCACCATATACCTGATCTTCTGTCAAAATTGTATCCGGCTGTTGTTCCAAAAAGTCCTTACAACTGCTTACGAATAAAATCGTTATTAAGCCTACTATATAAAAATATCTTGTCCTCATTGTCTGTTAAAATTTAAGGTTTAAGCCAAAGTTGTACATGCGCATGGTAGGAAAGCCTAAACCATTTTCGTCCTGCTGTTCTGGATCTACGCCCTGCACATTACTGATGGCAAATAAATTCTGTCCGGAAAAATACACGCGCACAGCAGATATTTTCGCTTTGCTTAACCATTTGTTGGGTAGATTATAACCAAACATTAGGTTACGCAGTTTCACATAGGTAACATTGTGTTTCCAAAATGTGCTGTTCCAATAATTGGAATGATCACCCATATTGAGGCGCGCAACCGGATATTTACCCGGGATCAGCTCGCTATTAGCATCCCATACATCGGCTAAATGCCAAGCATCATCGAAAACCTCTTTGGGATTGTTACCATTGTTCTGGAAAGGTATTGCTTGTTCGTAACGTTGATAGTAGCTGGAAAAAGCCGTACCACTAAAGTCAAACGCCAAATCAAAGTTCCGCCAATTGAATGCGAAATTTAATCCAAAATTTAAGATTGGCGTAGCATCCTGCCGGTAGCCAATTGGGCGTTCATCCAAACTGTTAATCACCTTATCACCGTTAACATCTTTATATTTAATATCGCCAGGCATTAAGGTTGTATTTCCTTTACGGTCGTTGTCTATGGGATAATTGGCAATTTCATCCCAACTTTCAAATTGTCCGATAGCCTCCAAGCCCCAATTAATATATCCTACCCGATGGTAGATGCTGTTTCGATACTCATCCAAAGAATTGCTTCTGCGGGTATCGTATTGTTCCCAATCGTAAAAGCGTGCATATGTAAAGTTGCCGCCGACACTGTAATTTAGCTCACCGATTTTATCTGCCCACCGGATGGCCGCATCCATACCTCTATTAACATCTGAATTTAGATTTTCGTTCGGTAATCCAAAACCAATTTCCGAAGGTAAGAGCACATCGTAGCGGGCTGCGGGAAGACCTGTGCGATGGCGATTGAAATAATCAATTTGCGCTGTTAGACGATTATTCAGGAAAGACATATCCAAGCCAATATCTAAAATTTTGGCTTTTATCCATGATAACGTTGTTACCGGAAGGCCTCTTGGCCGTGAACCAATAACATATTTACCATCGATCACTGATCCACCATTTTTATAGTCATAACCCGGCATATACCCAAATGCACTATAGCCATCCACGTTATCGTCTCCAACTAAACCATAGGATCCACGGAGTTTGACGTCGTCAAATACATTCGTCCAATCACTTTCCTTCCAGAAACTTTCTTCTGAGATACGCCAGCCCACAGAGCCAGACGGGAAGAATCCCCAACGATGATCAGGTGGAAACTTCCATGAACCATCGTAACGTCCAGACAATTCGATTAAATATTTTCCTTCGTAATTGTAATTAAAGCGGCCCATCCAGCCCAAACGTGCCTGTGTATTTTCACCTGTATCGTTAAAGTTCCGTAACTCTTCTAAATTAATCAGGTGCAAATTGTTCGCCGTTGGTCTACTGACTACTTGTTCACTGGGCTCCTTCCGCTGAATACTCTCCAGGCCGACAATAGCGTTCAGGGTATGTCCACCAAATTGCTTGTCGTATGCCAATTGCAAATTGGATGTGATTTCTTCCACATGTGCATTGACGCGTTCCCGATAGGGGTCGGACATGGTGTAATCTACCTTATACTCGCCTGTTTGCTCATCATAACTGTATAGGTTATACGGGTTTTCTTGATTATTAAATAAGCGATTGGCATAATAATAACCACCCAAAGCTTTAGCTTTCAATCCTTTGGTAATCTCATATTCGGCATTGGCCTGTAATTGCAACACCCGCCAAGTTTCTTTCATCCTTCCGGAGATGTCATAATTGAGCACGGCGAAATTAGTTTGTGGATCATCACCTGCTTTTTGCGGATATAAGGGATTGCCATTAGCATAAGGACCTTTGGTTGGTAAATTACGGAGCACAGCAAAACGGGGCAACCAATAATCATCGCCGCCGGGGACTCCTGGATTTTCTCGCTCCTCAATACGGCCATTCATATTAAAACCTACCTTTAACCGTTCGTTCACCCGCGTTTCCAAATTCATTTGCGCATTAGTCCGTTCAAATCCTCCATAATTACGGATGGTAGCATCTTGTTTTAAACGACCGACAGAGACGTAGTAATTGGATTTATCAGACCCACCGCTTACATTTAGATTGACATAGGTTTGCGGGGAACTTTTCCAGATATAATCTAACCAATTGAAGCCTTCATAACCCGGTTCGGTTCCAGCCATCCATTTATCGTATTCTTCGCGGCTGTACTGTCTTCCTTCGCCACGCAGTGTTTCCCCTTGCACATAGTTCTTCACATAGGTTTTAGCATCGGTAGGATCGACAAACTTAAAATTGTTCTGAATACCATAATAAGAATTCAGCGAAACGATATTTTGGGAATTGGTACTTCCTTTCTTTGTAGTTACCACAATAACACCATTTGCGGCCCGCACACCATAGATAGAAGCAGATGCATCCTTTAACACCGAAATGGATTCAATGTCATTAAAATCCAAGTTGTTAAACTGGCCTGCATCCGATTGGATACCATCGATCACATAAAGCGGATCGCCCATGTTACGAATCCTGATTTGTGTTGACGACCCGGGACGGCCATCCGTTTGACGTGTATTTAACCCCGCTATTTTACCCACCAAAGCGCCTGAAGACGTTGAGGCAGACGACCGGGAGACATCCTCAGAACCGATGGTTGAAATAGCACCAGTTAACGTTGCTTTTTTCTGCTTCAATCCAAAACCCGTGACCACGACTTCCTCCAAAGATTGATTATCCGGTTTCATAGTCACACGCACTTCGTTACTTTCTCCCAATGCAATAGTTTGAGCTACATAACCGATATAACTAATTTCAAGTGATGCTTTTTCACTTACCGTAATGCTAAAAGCACCTTTCTCATTGGTAGTAGCACCATTAGTTGTACCTTTTTCTTTAACACTGGCGCCTATGATGGGCTGGTTAGCCTCATCATATACAATACCCGTGATCTTGCGTCCATTCTGAATCGGAGAAACGATGGACGTGCTAGTGACGACCTTCATGTCGGCATAAGTCATTTGCTGCAATAGGAGGCCTATGGACACTAAGAACGTTAATCGTGATTGACCAAAGGTACACCAACGACAGTCCACACTCCTTAAAAAACTGAGTCTTTTTTTCTTCATAAAAATCTGTTACATTGACTTGGCTTTAAATCTTAATCAGTTAGTTTTCCATTCATAACATGGAAAAAATTGGATTAGCTCAACACCTCATCAGTTTACATTCTAGTTAGCACATCTAAACGCTACAAAAAAACGATTTAGCAAAACGTATAACAACGCAATTTGTATCAAATATTCGCCAATTTGTATCACCTGTAAGCTACTAAAATCAATAAATACCTCGATAAACGTAGGTATTGTTAGTAGATTGTCCGCTGTTTGTTGTTTATTTGTTAGGCTTAGGCAGGGCTTAAATAGGGCTTAAGAAGGAAGTTTATTGGGTCGTCCTAGTGTTATTGTTAGGTTGTTCTTGTGCCGTTGTTAGGTCATTCTTGTGCCATTGTTAGGTCATTCTTGTGCGGTTCTTGAATAATTGTTGTGTCATCCTTAGGTGATCGTTGTTCGGGGTTCTATCCTATGGTTCAAATAATAAAGTTGATTATCTGTGTGTATGGAAAAGTTGGTAATACAGGTATCTGACAAAAAAATTTCTCTAGTCCAAAAATTGCTAGCCAGCGTTATGAGCCATAAGCTTGCCATCTCCCTACTCCAATATCAACTCAATAACCGGAATCTCTACATTGGGCTTGACCACCGGCAAATCGACAATCAAATCTCCTTCACCCGCTGTAACGGTAGTATGCGCGCCTGCAGCAGCAGAAGAGCGGGAAGTATATTTTATTTCCGAACCATCGTGTAAAAATTGTGCATATTTCACTTTTCCTTTATAACCTGGCAAGTAAAGGGTTTTAAAAGGCCACTGCAGCACATGTACATACAATCTCTTAGTTTCTGGGTTATACGTTAAAAAACAATTATCCGGCTTTTGAAATTCTTCTGGGGCGGCGGTACAACCATAAATAGATCGACTATTGTATTTCATCCATTGACCCATCCCTTCCAAGCGATTCATGGCACGATCATCAAAATAACCTCTTGCAGTAGGACCAACGTTAAGCAATAAATTCCCGCCTTTACTAACGGTTTCAATCAACATCGCAATGAGCTGATTCGTGCTCTTCCAGGTATTTTCATCGCGGTAATAACCCCATGAACCGGAGAAGGTTTGGCATGTTTCCCACGGCACTTGCTTACCATTTACCTCTGGCCATTTATTAGGCATAAACTGCTCCGGCGTTTTATAATCCCAACCCCACTCCGTATCGTTTAAATCCAATCGGTCATTCACAATAATATCGGGCTGTAGCTTCCGCGTTAACTTTAACAAACCTTCACTGTCCCAATCCTCATGTCCTTTCCCGTCTTTACCGGGATAAGAAAAATCGTAAAATAAGAGATCAATTTTCCCATAATTGGTTAGCAGTTCTGTCACTTGATCTTTCATAAACTGCCGATATTTATTCATGTCGCGTTTACTGTTTGATGCACGAGCTTCCTCATTATTGCGTAATGCATGTGTGCCGTCCACTATAAAATCGGGGTGATGCCAATCCAATAGCGAATAATAAAAGCCAACCTTCAAACCCGCCTCTCGGCAAGCTTCTACAAAAGGTTTGATGAGGTCACGCGCCGCAGGTGTATTTGGCGCTTTATAATCACTTGCTTTGGTATCCCACAAACTAAAGCCTTCATGGTGCCTAGCCGTTAATACTATGTATTTCATACCGGCTTGTTTTGCGGCTGCAGCCCATTCTTTGGGATTATATAAATCGGGATTAAATAGATCAAAATACTTCGCCTTATATTCTTCTGTACTCAGCTGTTCATGCTGTTGTACCCATTCATGCCGTGCTGGCACCGCATATAAACCCCAATGGATAAACATCCCAAAACGATCGTGCCTCCACCAAGCCATACGTTGGGCCTTATGTTCTGGCGTTTCTTTTGCCCAATCAGGAGTAGCTGTCGTCTGCTGCTGGGCCCAAGTTTGGCCAAAACCGATATACGTGATTAAAAGCAAGCAAATAAGTGATGTTCTCATCATAATAAAATTTTTCTTTTAATGGCGATGAAACTCCTATAGACTACGTAATTTTTATCTTCGATAAATGGTAATGCATACAGGTCTCATAACGCGATCATTGGTTTATGCATAGTTACAGAAGCCTTAAGAAATTTCATTGAGCTATTTTGGCTTTGTATGCTGTTATTTTGACTCATATAGGATATTTATGTTGACTAGTGATCTTGCCGCACGAGGATTAAGCGATTGACATATATTTTTGATCGGGTATCATCCTTTTTGAAATGTAAGGTAATCGCATCCTTGAATTTATCCAACTTGATTGGACAGATCGGTTCCCAAGCTAGGTGTTCTCGTTTCTGTGCATAAAAGGAAATGGCTTCGCTTACCTGCTTCTGTCGTTGCCAAACGGTTACTTCAGCACCATCTGGAGCCCTCTCCATGGTAGCAAACAGCTGATACGTTCCTGCTGGAAGCTCGCTTAAATCGATTTTTATTTGCCCTCCATTTTTTGACTCCCACACATTGCCATTAATGATCACATTTCCGCTAATACTATATTTTATTAGTTGCGGATATACCATTAACGTATCTGGCAGATAAACGTCGGTTAGCGCATTGGTCGGTTGGATTTCGGTATCAGTGGTGATAGCATGGTCGGCATAGTACAAGGCTACTGATGTATAATTGCCCCGTTTATTATTATTCTCGGGCCCATGCTCGATGGTATGTAAAATCTCTTCATTAAAAGGCATCTTGTCTGATAGGAACAAACGATAACCGCCCGTACGGGCAAAGGGTAATGAATAATCGAGACAACCATGCAAAGGTAAACTCATAGCACGATCCCATCGATCAAGCAGCGCATACCATCCACCATTAAAGTAATCTTCAGATCCTGTACCATGCAAGCGCAGTTCACCATCAATTCGTGTACTATCATCGCCTTCAAAGAAAAGGGTCATCCCCGGTTCCAGTCCTTGAGCCTGTAACAGCGTTCCTACATAATGACCTTTTCCTTTACCCGACAGCAAAACATGGGGTTTTCCTAAAGCGGTATTCCGATCAGGATGCCAATACGCGTAAAATTTTCCTTCACGGGCAGCATCATGCGGCTCATCTGTTACATAAATGGTCGATTTAATCCGAATAGGTTCCGTATTGGAACGATCCTCCGCTACGCGGTACACCAGTTCAATTTTTGCTTCCTTCGCAAAAGGCATCGGAAAATAGCAATAAGCTCCCCGATTATCGGTTCCTAACAATAAACTCTGCATGGATGTTTTACCAAACGCATAACCAAAGAAGTCGGCTACCGGCATATACACAGCGGGCTTATCTTCGCCGTCCCAAGTCATGCGGATGTCTACCTGTTTGTGTAAACCGGCAAAAGCTTCTGCAGGAGACAATCGTAAGCCAACAATTCTTCCACCTTGTTTAATGGCGGCTAATGTTATGGTATTTCCCGGTGCCAATAGGGTGTCTTGTTCAATGGCCTTGCTCCCCTTCGTCACTTGGTCAACTTGCATCCAACGCTGCGCAATCACATGCAATGCATTCTCCAGTGCGGTATTCTTCTCCAGACGAAAATCTTCTACTGGATAGGTTGATGGATATGACTGGTATTGAATTTGGTAAAACTGCATTTTTTTCCCTCGAGAAACGATGGTGCAGCCATTACTATACGGAATAGGAACATAGCTATAGTAGCCCCCTAACTCATTTCCAGTCAATGGTGCAACAAAGGGAAAAACCTGACCGGAAAAAAGATCTGAAAACCGAATAGAGAAGCTAGGCTTTTTTGATTTATCTAAATAAAAATCAAGCGTATCATCCGTTGGTGTTGGTGTCCATATCCGATTGATAAGCCCTTTTCCTTTTGCTTCAAAAATAACCAACGAACTATCCGGATTGCGTCGGATAAAAGAATATTTTCCACTAAAGCCATCATCATTATTGCCTGTAGTATCATAAGACGATTGTTGCAGTAGCTTGGTATCATTTACGTACGTCGGCAACTCGTGGAAGGATGCCAATCTTTTCAGTTCCGTCAATGTATTTACCGTTTGCTGTTGTGCATACGAAGGGATCAATAGCACACATAACAATACCATTCCGATCATTATCTTTCTCATGATGATATAAAATTAAGGATGACTACTTGAGGCTTTCACCACCAAACTTGATGTCAATAATACTTGCTCTTCTGTTTCACGTATGGGTTGATTAATTCGGTCGATCAATATCGTAACCGCCTGCTGGGCTACTTCTACTAGTGGTTGTTTCACATAAGTTAACGGACAGTAAAAAAAGTCAAATGCATCGCTTTCATCAAAACAAACTACAGCGACGTCTTCGGGAACCTTAAAGTGCTTACTATTTAAATATTTGAGCCCATGAATAGATAAGGTATTCGTTGCAAAAAGTAAGGCGTCAATAGGTTGCTTAGCAGCCAACATTTTACCTATTTTTTCTTGGATATCCGAACCTACACTGCTATAATTCACTTCCTGTACAATAGGCTTCAAGGCACCATTTTCCTTTATGGCAGTCCGATATCCATCGATCCGTTCGCGCATATGAATTAACTTGCTTTTATAAGCAATCATGGCAATTCGCTTAAATCCGTTTGCAATTAGGTGTCGTGTCGCTTGAGAGGCAGCCTGAAAATTAGCTGTTGCTACATAATTTGTTTGAATGGAGGGGAAATAACGGTCTATCAATACAAAAGGAATATTGGAGCGTTTAAGGTAATTAATCTGTTCTTCCGATCCTTCAGTTGGTGCAATAATAAAGCCATCGACCTGTCGTTTCACTAAGACTTCAATTAAGTCCAATGATTTTTCGGCGTTCTCATCCGAACTGCCAAAGATTACCGTATAATTATTTTTTTTAGCTTCGTCTTCTATCGTGCGCGCAATATTGGCAAAAAAAGGATTGGATATATCTGCAACAATCAATCCGATGGTAAACGATTTTCCACTCTTTAAACTTTTGGCTAATTGATTGGGTTGATAATGTAGCTCTACTGCTTTTTTTCGAATAACCGCTGCAATATCTTTCCCCACCCTTGCTTCTTTTTCTTTATTATTCAGGACATAGGAGACCAAAGCCGTAGAAACTCCAACCGCCTTCGCAATATCTTTTAGTGAAACTTTTTTACTCATGTTTTGATTGAATCGTTCAGATGTTCCTGTTTATCGGAATAGTTTATGCCTGCAATATAGTGTTTAAACGATTAAGTAAAAAATTTATAACACGTTTAATCCGAATTTCCCCTATCATTTACCGATAATTTGCAGTTCACCAATACTTGCCGATCCGTTGACTCCATCTGTTGCTTCGAATTTGACGAATCGAACATTTTTAACACGCGGCCATTTCACTAAACGTGTTGTAGAGCTTTTAGGCCATTTACCCTTAGCCACTGCTTCATAGCTCTTCCCGTCTGTACTAAGATAAACGTTATAGCCTGTAATCACCCCGTTAATATTCGAGGCTAATTTGGGTTGGCAAATGAGTCCATTGACTTCGTATGCTTTACCCAAATCCAGTGTAAGCGTATGCGGAAGCTTAGCTTTAGGTTCCCACTCGGTGTTCCAAGCCGTCTCCGGCCGACCATCCACAGCATTAGCCGCCGCATAGGTATAGCCTTGTGTAAAGGCTGCATGTTCACTGCTAGCGTGGATAACTCGGATGTTTTGCTGCGGAATAAATTCCGGTACTTTAGCGGTAGGCGTAATACGGAAATTGTCAAATTCGGCACGATGCCAAGGGCTAACCAATATACCTGCCTGTCCCGTTAAGTGATAATTATCCTGAATATCACCTACCTGTTTCCCGTCGATTATGATGTCAATTTTGTCGCCCTTCATATCCAGCTTGAGTTGATGCCAGACTTTAGGGTCTATTTGAACTTTTCCCGAATCGAGTACGAAATGATTTCGTTCGAAGGGTGTTCCGGAAGACAGCATGACATCTGAACCCTTCGCAAAATCATGGCTATATAGTTTCCACTGTCCTGTTCTGTTCAGTTGCAGGTGATACCCGACGATACTTGTACCGGCCTGTGCAGATACTCGGGCCAGTAACTCCACGTATTCGGCATCGTGTAGCAAGGCATCAACGCTGACCGCGTAATCACCCCACCACTGCGGGTCGCCCATCAAGGTAGCCGGAGCCATGGTGCCATGCCACCAACTGACCGGCTGTTGGGTAACCATTTGCCTATAGGTATATCCTTTCCGACCACCGCCTGCTGCGACGATTTCAAAAGCACCATTCACATCTGCAAAATAACGTGCTAATTTTGCAGCACCATATTTTTCAAAATCTTCGGAATACGGGAGTTTCATGCGTTTACTTAGTCTGTTCTTGGCTTGTGCGGTTCCCTTATGCTGTCCAGTAGTTGTAGATATGGTATACAAAAAACCCGGCTCCAAGGTTAATTCCACATGACCATTATGCGTTGGTAAGGTCCCCCGATTAATAAAATATCCGTTGGCTTCGCTGCTGTTCATATCGGTAACCCAGCAATATACCGTCTTATCCTTTAATGCTGCTGGCAAATCTACGGTAAGCTTTTGCGATGCTTGAGCATCGATGGTTTCGATAATCATGGAATATTGATCATTGGCGGGCGACTTCAACGATACATAACTTGCACCGGTAGGGAGGTAACCACAAGCCCCATCCAGGTATTGCCAACCGGGCCGCACAAATTGTGTCGTATGAGCATGTGCCCAAATGCTTTTGGCCACACTATAGTAGCCTGACCAAGGCCATTCGGCCAGCAGTAGACCCGTATCACCAATCGGATAACTGGCATACCAAGCCGATACTAAAGCCCAAGATAAGTTACCCGTCACGCGGCCATCAATATATAAACGGTTAAAAGCCCGAGCCAAAGGTTTGGCACCTACATCATGCCCCATGGAACTGTGTTCACTATTCCATAAAGGCTTTTGCAAACTCCGCGCATCATCTGGAGTACCACAATAGGTATAAGGAGTGCGCCAACCACAGGCACTATGCTCGCCAACAATATCGACCGCATCGCGAAGCGCTTGGTTCTTGGTCATTTCGGTAGCGATTGCCCAAGGTTTGTGTACGGCATCTGCTCCCACCAAACGGATATTAGGATATTTAGCTTTTAAGCGTTTATTGAATCGGATATACCAATCGGCATCAAAGCCCCGCTCATTCCAACCTCCAATATAATCCATCTTAAATCCTTTTTTCGTAGCCAGATCTAACCATGCCAACAGATAGTCCATTGTCTTATCCGACCAAAATTCGCCCACCCAGCCAGGTGCTCCCCAAGCCAAAGCATAAAGCTTAATATCTGGATTACGCTTTTTCGCTTCCGCCATGAGCCACCATTCATATCCACGGTCGCCATTGAGCTCATCCGGTGTACGCATATGACTCGCTTCTGACCCATCGGTAGAATTCATATCGCTTCCAATTTCTACCTTTAAGAGCTGCAAAGCCGCACCATAATTGGGTTTAAACAAATAATCCAAAATCTGGCTGCGTTCTGGCTCAGGATAATCATACAATAAACGGGAAGAAGCGCCAGCGCTAATAGCCCCTATACCATCGAATGTGAGCCCTTGATCAGCTAAATTTAACCGAATGGTGGTATCTGCTGCGTGGATGACCTTTGATGTTGCTTCTACTAAATGATTTGGCTTGTGTTGTGTATAACTCCATCCTGTCAAAAGGCATCCTATTGTTAAAGCAAGTATATGATTTATTTTTACGTTCATCTCTTCTTATTTTTTACGGTAAACTTCATAGTAGCAGGAGTTAATCCTACCGCGGTAGCCTTCACTTCAACAAGTCCAGGCTGATCAGTAGCCTGTAGCATCAACAGCGCTTTCCCCATAAATGTCTTGCGCCAATTGACCTGCTGCGGACTCATATCCAAGATATCGCCATTCTCTACCCCCAACAAGCGATAAGGCCCTTTTATTTCAAAATGCACCGTATCCCCGCTACGATCAGGGACTAGGCGGTTTTGCGTATCGGTTACATCAATGGTAATAAATACTACATCCCTTCTATTGGCTGTCAATTGCGTGCGATTGGCGCTAAGGTGCAATTGTTTAGCATCACCTGTGGTCTCAACGGTATCTCTAGCAATCTCTTGCCCATTTTTGTAGGCTACAGCTTCCAACCTACCTGGGGTGTAAGGCACTTGCCAAAGCAATTGTAACTGATCTGTGTTGAGCGCTTGTTTACCTAAGGATTTTCCATTCAGGAATAACTCTGCCGCGTCACCGTTCGTGTATGCAACTACCGGAATAGGTATACCGGCTTTATTTGGGTGGTTCCAATGTGGTAACAGGTGTATCATGGGTTTGTCTGTCCATAGGCTTTGGTAAAGGTAGTAGTCATCTTTAGGAAACCCCGCTAAATCGATGACTCCGTAATTATTGGTACGTGATGGCCATCCCCAGGCCTCGCCTAGGTAATCAAAGCCTGTCCATCGGAATTGCCCGATATAAAAGTTATTATCCCGAACCAGTTTCCAGGCATCGCGCACACTGATTTTACGGGTCTGATTATCGTATCCTGAAGCATAACGCGCATCATATTCCGGAAAGACCTCTTCTTCAGATAAATCGGGAATAGGGTATAGTTTGGCTACATTAGCTGCAGAAGCCTCGTGACCACTTTTATCCGGTTTATCCCATGGATTGTAAGAAGTTTTCGTACGGTATACCCCACGCGTTTGTCGCGTATGAGGAAACTCGGTACCGATAGCCACCTGATTTGGGTGCTCTCGATGAAAACGGGCAATATCGTCTTTTCCTTCACCGTTGGCATTGAAACCTACTATATCCAGGTAGGTATGCGTTGCCCAAGCCTGTGTGGTAGGACGTGTTGGATCCAAGCGATGGTATAGATCATAAATGGCCTTCTGCACATCTAAATGCTTATCAAAGCCCCAAACTTCATTTCCCTGACACCAGATTACGATAGAGGGGTGATTTCGGTCGCGCTTCACCAATTCTTCCAGATCCTGGGCCCACCATTCCTGAAAATAAGCTCCATAATCCCATTTGGCCTTACCAAAACCTGGCCAGTGTAACCAGCCATCAAAAATTTCGTCCATCACCATAAAACCCATGGTATCGCACATGTTGTAAAACTCGTCAGGAAAGGGATGATGTCCTACACGAATGGCATTGCATCCCATTTCTTTTAATATTTTCAACTTGCGGTGCAAGGCATCTGCCGGAATAGCAGCACCTAGTCCTCCCATACTTTCATGTTCGCATACTCCCTTAAATTTAGTCGGTTTCCCATTCAGACGAAATCCGTGTGTGGCATCAAATTCCAGCTTACGCACGCCGAAAACAGTGGTGTAATGATCTACCTGCTTATTGCCTATCTGGATATCCGTTTCCAATTGATAGGTATGTGGTGTTTCAGGGCTCCATAATAAAGGTTTGTTTAAGGTGAACTGCTGGGTCAATTGCGTACTATCCACGTTTAATTGAATTGCATTTTCTTGCCTTGCAACCACTTTACCGTTTTTATCCCGTATGTTGGAAATGACTTTTGCCGCTGTTACCTTACCCAAACGATTTACCAAATGAAGGTCTGCCGCCACCATTGCTTCCGTTGAACGCACTGTTGGTGTTCGCACGAATGTACCATGGCGGGCTACATGTACCGGATGAGTAATGATTAAATCAACGTGGCGAAAAATTCCCGAACCGCTATACCAGCGTGCACTAGGAATTTGGGAATTGTCTACACGAACGGCAATTTTATTCTTTCCCGGTTTAAGATAAGATGCAATATCATAACCAAAGCTGATGTAACCAAAAGGTCTTTTGCCCAAGCGATTTCCATTGATCCAAACTTCACTGTTCATAAACACCCCGTCAAAATTGAGCAGTACTTCTTTACCTTTCCAGCGTTTATCCCACTCCAATGTTTTCCGGTACCAACCAATACCTCCGGGAAGAAAGCCGTTACCCCCTGGATTGTCTTTCGAGAAAGGTTGTTCAATGCTCCAATCGTGAGGCACATCGACTTTCCGCCAATCGGAGTCATCAAAATCTGCCAATGAAGCTTCCGATACATCCCCTAAATGAAATCGCCAATCAAAATCAATATGCTGTTTCATTCGCCCTTCCTGTCCTAAACTTAGCCAGGGTAAACTCCATAAAAACAGGATAAGTAAAATTTTTCTTCGTTCTTTCCAATTTTTTTTCATCTATTTATTTTCTTGTTAATGGTCGCTGAGAGCTCGATGTAAATAATCATTTCCCTTTGTATCAATAGTATTTACATCTCGGTTTCATCCGTATAGACTTTTTTTATTTTTTTAAGATGCTTATTGGAAACATAAACACCAGTACTTGTCTGTCTGTCATATCAGTCCTATTTTATTTAAAAAACGTTTAATTCAGCAAGTGAACATGTGATATTACCATAAGCTTCATCAATCCATATTCGAATATATCGTCCTTCCATGTTACTCGCTAAGTAAACGGTATTTTCCAAAGCGTTGGCCAACTCAAAGCTACCGGCTAATTGCCAGTTTTGGCCATCTTGGCTTAATTCTACACGAACACGCTTAAATTGACCATTTGCTGCATTTCGCCGTGCCGAAAAAGAGACACCGTGCACTTGTTGCAGCTTATTCATATCAAAAGTTAGGAAATGTGGTGGACCTGGGCGATCACCCTGATATTGAGAATGCCAAAACGTATTAATATCTCCGTCTAGGGCATTTTCCACACGCTCATTGGCGCTTCCCTCCTGTCCATTTTGTGTAGAAAAATCGACTATTTTCCATGCCGACCGGTCAAAACGTTTGTATTCTCCCCGTATTAAGAAATAGCTGGTTTGCAAGGTTGGGTTGATGGTCAAGTTGTCTCCAGCCTGTACCAAACTCAATGGCAACAAGTAATTAACCAGTGGTTCTAGGGCTCCTATCGTCTTTATTTGTAAATGTAGCGGTGCGGAATTATCCTTTCCAGCAGGAATAATGGCCGATGATTGAAAGGTATAACTATCCGCCGGAAGCACCTTATAGTCGGTACCATGTTGTGCATTAAAGTCGGCCACCTTATCCGGTTTTGCCTGAAACGTTACGGTAATGTCTGTCGCTGGATAAGTTGTTCCTGCATAAGCTGCACCATACACAATGGATTGTGCACTGTCTCGCATAACTAAGGGATGCTCGACAGGGTTATTGATTGCCTGTGGCATATAGAGCTTCACCCAATCGGCTGGGTTGTAGCGCAATTCTTCTTTATTGCAGGAAACACACAGGGCAGCGAAGCCAAGGATAAAGCACCACGCCCCTATAAACATATTTATTCTTTGCATGATTGTTAATTAATAACAGCAGTAAATTTTTTAGATACCTCTTATTTATTAGCGCTCCCATCCTGGATTTTGAACCAACTGCAGTCCGCGGTCGATTTGATTTTGTCCGATGGGATACCAATAATGTTTATGTTGAAACACACGTCGCTCAAACACCGTTCGCTTGTAAAAAGCGGGATCATTTACACTGTTACCCGCATCGATATTCATCCCATAATAGGGACCACTATTGGTCTGTTCTGCTATTCCCCAACGTTGGGTATCAAACCAGCGCAGTGATTCGAACACCAATTCGATACGCCGTTCGTGACGAATTTTTTCCCGCATTTCGTTTTGGCTCAAACCCACGGGAATACCAGGAATACCAGCACGTTCCCGAATACGATTCAGGTAAGTCAAAATATCCGGATTTCCGGGGTCGTATTCATTCAGCGCTTCTGCGTAATTCAAGTAGATTTCGCCCAGACGAAAATAGACCAGTGGGCGCCTGCTAAATATGCCCACACGTGGGTTACCGGTGGGGTGCACATTTTTACGTGGGAGGTAACCTGTTCTTGAAAAATTATCGGTTCCCTCACGGCCTGAATTACCATAACGAAAGGTTTCAATATATTTTACGCCTTCCGTCTTATTCATCCATTCAGCACCATTGTAAACAATAGAAGCATAAAAACGAGGTTCACGGTTGACCCACATATTGAATGTGCCAGCTCTGGTATATTGGCCGGCTTCGGTAGAAAATCCCGTTTCGGTATAACCAGACTCCGGGTTAATGATGGGTGACCCATTACTATTATAGCCCAATATTGGCTGCTCGCCATTGGCCATAGCATAATCATCCACAAGCTGCTGTGTTGGGCCAATCTCACTATAACCGCCAGCAAAGCGAGGAGAACAATGCCGCTCCCACTCGACTAAAGAATTGGCTGGTCGTGCCCAAATAACTTCTGAATTCCAAGGTTCTAAAAATAGGTTTTGATAAGAAAGAAAAGGATCATACGACCCATTTTGATTGACTTTATATAAGGAGAAACGACCCAAATCAATTACAGCCTTGGCCGCAGCCGCAGCATTTTCCCATTTTTCCTGACTGTACTGTTGGCTCATTAAAGGCTGCCCATCTTGATTTTTAAAATTGGTATAGTCGGGATTACCATTAAACTGAGGACTAGCGGCATACAAGAGTAACCGTGAGCGCAATGCTAATACGAAGGCGCCAGTGATCCGACCATAATCTTGGTCGCCTCCATACCATTGGGGCAAATCCTGCAAAGCGATTTCTAGTTCTTGATTAATAAAATTCACACAGTCATCATAGGATGAGCGAGGTAATTGCATGTCTTCAAATGTAGCATCAGGGGGCAATACATCATCGGGAGGCAGGAGCACACAAGGACCGAACTGCCGTAAGATGCAAAAATAAAAGTATGCCCGTAACGCTCGAGCTTCAGCAGTATATTGCTTAATCAGACGTTCACCTTCGGCACCTAGACGTAATATTTCCTCGTTTCCTCCAACATGCATGATAAAGTAGGTAGCCGAACGAATACCATTATAATAATGCGGCCAGAAGTCATAATAATAGGAGCTCTGATCCCAGGTGCCAATATTCATATAGGCGGTGGGATGTGTGTTACGAACATAGGTAATATCACCTTCATCAGAGGTGCCCAACCAAGGATTACTCACATTGTTCCACTGCATGGATTCATCCCGGATATAATTGTAAACATTTGCCAAATATTCTTCCGTAAGCTGTCGCCGCTGAAATACCTGTTCAATCGTTAATCGATCGTCGGGCACTTGATCCAAAAATCCTTTCTGACAAGACGAAAGCAGTCCGCTTGCCATAAGCAATGTATATCCTATCCACAGTTGATATATCGTTTTCATTTTTTGCATGAGTTAGTGGTTTAAAATTTAAAATCGAGCCCTAAACTGAAGTTCTTGAGTTGGGGATAGACTGTTCCCCTTCCGTCACCCAATTCAACATCCCATAACTTAAAAGGACTAAGAGTAAGCACATTATACCCCAATAGGTAGATTCGGGCATTTTTAATTCCGTATCGCTTAAACCAACTTTCAGGAACGGTATAAGACAATTCCAATGTTTTAAGACGCAAATATCTCCCATTTTTAACCCACCAAGTACTGGTACGATAGTTATACGTTTCATCCCCTTCGGCAAGTCTTGGATAAAAGGCATTTGGATTCGGATTTTCTGGTGTCCACCGATCCGTAATTTCACTTAATAAATTACCCCTGCTCACACCCTGTTGAAAGGGTACAAAACCTTCTCCATTGAGTAGAATGTCTACATTACTGATTCCTTGGAAAAAGGCGCCAACAGAAAATCCTTTATAACCTGCGGTAAAGCCAAAGCCATAAACCATTTCAGGCACCGAACCATAGCCGATAGGCATTTCATCGGCCAAGTTAATCTGCCCATCACCATTAATATCTTTAAATTTGATATCACCAGGCTTTTCGTTACCCGATTGGACGGCACTATTTTCAATTTCTTCTTCACTGGTAAACAGGCCTTCGGCGATGTAACCGAAACGCTTACCAATACGTAAGCCTTTACGATCTCGCCAAGGATATTCGTAAGGCGGAAGATCATCTTCGATAATCTTGCTGGAGGCATACGTAAAGGTACCTCGTATACCGATATCAAAATCATTGAGATGCTTATTAAAATCCATGCTAAAATCAATACCATGATTCTCGGTGATACCCAAATTTCCATAAGGCGCAGTACGTATACCGGCATAGCCAGGCACTGCTTGCCGCCGAACAAAAATGCCACTACGGCGCTCTTTGAAAAAATCAACCTGTAGGTTTAAGCTGTTTTTCAAGGTCCATAAATCAACACCTAAGTTGGTCTTTTTTGATTCTTCCCAAGTTACATCCACCGCATATTCTCCTATATCCCGACCGCCATAAACATTACTATAATCCTTTCCAAAAGTAAATCCCGTATCTTTGTCGCCAACGACAGTACCGATATAGGCAAAGCGGCGATTATTATCCGGATCAATATTACTGTTTCCAACGATGCCATGGGAGAACCTGAATTTCAACAACTGAAACACATTTTCCAAAGGCTTAAAAAACGGTTCTTTAGAAGCTACCCAACCTAAACCAATCGATGGGAAAAATCCATATCTTCTAGCTGGCACAAAGTTTTCCGATCCATTGTAACCAAAATTAAATTCCAATAGATATTTTTCTTGGTAAGCATAAGTTGAGCGTCCGGCTAGGCCCCTACTGCGATAAGGTAGTGATAGAATGAAATCGTCTTCAAAGCCGTTGATGCGGTCGCTTTGATTGTAAAGCAGCATCGCTGCAACGTCATGGTCGCCAAAAGTCCGATTATAATTAATAGCCGTTTCGGTATAAAATTGACGATTACCCCCATTGGTTCGCTGATAATTCAGAAATTCACTACCAATCATGGTTTGTTCATATACTAATTCGCCCTTTTCGTCACGCCTATGGGCAATCCACATATCGGGTGTTTTAGTACGGTTAACAATATGCTCGTTATAGGCATCAAAAGAAAACATACCGGTAGCAGACAAACCTGGCAACAAAAAATCCAGTTCCTGCCGCACCCGGATGTTAGACATTAACTGGTTTTTCCATTGAGTAGAATAACCAGTTTGCGTCAATTCAGCGTAAGGGTTGTTTACGCCCGATTGTTCTTTAGCAATCCGACCATCAGGATATTTAATAGGAAAGATAATGGGTGATGCCAGCATTACGGCCCCAAAAATATCGTTCGTCTTCCGCCCAGGATAATTACCATTGGTAATGAAACCTTGTATACCTAATTCCAACTTGGTCGTTTTGGTTGCATTGAGATTCAAATTACTCGTGAAATTGTATCGATCAAATTTCATCTTTGAATTATAGTTCGCCAATTCATCCGTCTTCATCAAACCTGTTTCTGTATAATATGCTGCAGACACGTAATAATTGGCATTCTCCGATCCGCCATTAATGTTGAGATTAACTCTGGAATTATTCCCCTGCTTATTAAAAATCTGATCCATCCAATCTACATTGGGGTAGAGATAAGGATCTTCCCCCGTTTTGGTCTTTTGGATGGCTTCTTCGGAATAACGTGGTGTTTTACCTCTCGTGGTTAACGCTTCGTTGGCCATCTCCATAAACGTAATCCCGTCGACAAATTTTGGAAGCCGCACAAAACTTGATACACCGCTATTTAAGCCCAAACCGATCTGTGGCTTACCTACTTTGCCGTGCTTGGTATTAATCAATATCACTCCATTGGCCCCTCGTACCCCATAAACTGCCGTTGCAGAAGCATCCTTTAAAATGGAAAAACTCTCGATATCTTCTGGATCGATATTAGCCATAGGCCGCTGTACCCCATCAATTAATATAAGAGGACTGCTACCGGCAGCATTAAAAGTGGAAATACCGCGTACCCAGATATTGGCGTCGTCGTATCCCGGTTCTCCACTACGCTGTACCGCCACAATTCCAGCTAAGCGTCCCGCCAATAAATTGGTTAAATTGCGTACCGGTTGCTTAAGTTCTTTTACATCGACAGTCGATTGGGCCCCAATAACAGTCAGTTTTTTCTGTTCACCAAAGCCTACCACAACAACCTCTTCAAGGCTTCCCTGATCGGCTTGCATCGTTACATTGACCACTGAGCGACTATTCAGTGGAACTTCCTGTCGGATATATCCCACGAAACTAAATACTAGTGTCGCGCCTTCTGGAACATCCAGTACATAACGTCCGTTACTGTCCGTTATCGTTCCAATGGTAGTTTGGTCCTTTACCTGTACCGAAACACCTGGTATCGTCACTCCGGCCGAGTCCGTGACAGTGCCAGTTACCTGTCGATTTTGTACAGCCTTTTGATTGCGTGATGGGTTCTGTCTATTCAAGACAATTACATCGTCCATAACTTTGTAGCTAAGCTTTCGCGATGGAAGTAGTTGGTCTAAAACCGATATCAATGATTGATTATTGACTACCATTGTTACCGGATCTGCGTCCTTTAAAAGTGCATCAGAATAAGCAAATTTTATGGTCGTTTTATCGGTTATTGCTTTTAGTACATTCGCTAATGGTTGGTTTTGCCAATTCGCACTAAGCGAGGCCTTAGCTACGGGCCCTAATGGTTGCCCTTCAGCTGAAACCACGTGGAATGTAGCTAAGAACAGCCAACAGCACAGCAGAAATACGTTGCTCCTTCTTCTAAAACAACGTTTCCATACATGATGAGGTAAAAACTTTATCATTTGTCAAGTTTATTATTGGTTATTAAAGGGTTTAATTATTGCTCCATCTGTTCCGCTTAGGCCATAGTAATCCCCTGCCACTTATCTGTAGCCTCCTGATGGCTTTAAAATTTATTAATTACAGTGTTTTCCGGTTAGTTTGTAGATTCCTGATTCATAAACTACATCTCCTTCTATGGTACTGGCTAATATGGTTAGTATTTTAGTTAACGGATCATCGTCAAATGTGGCTGTTATCGGACAATCAAGCAGCGCTTGATTAGCACTTATGTGGACATCAAACCTACGTTCTAAATCACTTATTATCAAGCGGAGCGGTACTGCCTGATAGTGCAACATACCCGTTCTCCAGTGATTGACATCAAAAGTGGCTAGGTGTTTCACAGTACCGAATTTTCTTTCCCTAATGTGATAAGCCAATTGCTCTTGTGCATGCAACTGAATACGTTCTTGCTGGTGATTCATCGACTGTTGAGTAGAAACAGCTACGCTACCCGACTGTACACTTACCAACATCATCGGTTCGCTCCGATGTGCCCTAATATTAAAGTTCGTTCCTAGGACTTCCACCAGCATATCTCCACTTTGCACGCTAAACGGTTTATGCACGTTGCCTGCTATCTCAAAGTAGGCTTCACCATGAAGTTGTATTTTTCTTTCCTTTCTATCTTCCATATAGGCTAGCTTACTTGCGTTATTTAACCAAATACGTGTACCATCAGCTAATGTTATATTTTTTACTTCTCCTACTCCTGCTACAAATTCTTGTCGAACTGTTCCTGACCGGTTATAAATCTGTTGGCCAATCCCCACACCAAGCAAAAGGATTACACCTACAGCAGCTACCCGAAGCCAAAATTGTCTACGTTCAATTACTTCCCGTTTTTGAACCACGCTTGTTTGGATATGTCGATAAATACGACGATGCTGCTCATCTGTCCATACGTGCTGATCCACTTGTTCGAAATCATTGCCCCGCTCCATCTGTTCAAAATACTGAACAATCCGACGCTCATCAACGGTGTTTTTCCGCCGATGCGAACGGCGAAAAAACCGCAATATCTTTTTCAAATACATGATGTATATTTTATGATGCAAAATAAAGAGATAGCCCCCAAGAAAAAATTCATTTTTTTGAAGGTAATTTATAGAAATTCTTTAAAAACGAGTTTTAAGCGTTGTAAAGCTAGGGTTATTTGATTTTCAACTGTTTTTACCGAAATATTTAGATGATCGGCTATTTCCTTATTGCTTAACTGCTCCTTCCGACTCATATGAAAAATCTGACGGCAACGGTATGGCAATCCTTCGATCTGCTGATGCAATAAGCTATTAATTTCTTTCAGACCGATTTCCTCATCTGCTTTTTGCGTTGTTGCTATATCTTCCGCTAAATCAATTGCTAAATGTGTTCTTCCTTTGCGTAAAGCCATGAGTACGCTATTCCTAATCGATTGATAGAGGTATGAGCGGACATTTTTTATATCCAGTTGCTGGCGCTTAAGCCAGATATGTACAAATAGTTCTTGTAAAAGATCTTCGCATACTTCCCGGTCATGTAAAAGACGATATGCCGCTGCATATAATTTAGCCGCGTATCGATCGTAAATAATAGCATAGGCTTTCTCTTGGCCTTGCTTGGCCAATAAAAAAAGTTCTTCATCGGTTGCTGTTGTGAGAAGCTTCATGACTTAAGCGCTTGGTTTATTATCTACCTGACCTTTTTTCCGAAGTACTTTTGCCAACGTTTTCTTCAGTCAATCTCCATTTTTCGGAAAATTACGATAAGATTTCAAATCCGCCAATAGATTATCTTCTGACAAAATCTTTATTTATAAGATGGCAAAGTCACATCAGCATGGCTATTGATTGTATACACGATCATAACAAATACAATCTTCATCACATATTTCGCCAACAACTTGCTGGCTTATCCCATTTGAAAGCTCTTCCTCAGAGGCAATCCTAACGTCATCAATGACCACTTCCAGTTCCAAATCATCGTCTAATCCTGGATAATCAGCCTTGCAAAGGTTGATATACTTGTATTCTCCTACAGCTAATCCTGTTAGCTGCCTTTCTAAACCGGGCAAAATTTTCCCATCACCATGAAGATAGCTGATAGCCGGTCCATTCATCATATTTTCCAATACTTCGCCTTTACTGTTCTGCATACAATATCGCAGCTTTACGACACATTGTTCCTGAATCTTCATCGTAACTCTTCTTCTAATATAGGTTCATACACTGATTCCGAAGGAGTGTCCTGTTTTGGATGAAAAAATCTCGCAACAGGCACCGCCAATGCAGCACCCAATGTCGGTGCTAGCAAGTAAATCCATAAGTCGCCCAACTGACCTGACACAACAGCTGGACCGAATGACCGTGCAGGGTTCATAGAGGCACCACTGATAGGTCCAGCAAATAAGGCCTCTAGCCCAACTACTGCTCCTACAACAACACCAATTAGCCCGCTTTCCACGGAAAATTTCTGATAAACTAAATGTAAAACAGTTAACATCAAAAAGAAGGTTAAGATGATTTCCAACAGAAACGATTGCATGGCACTTCCATGAGGTAGGGTAGCCCCTAATACCAAATTTGAAGGAAACAATAGCTTTAGCGTAATACTCGCAACAAAAGCTCCGAATAGTTGGCTACCGATGTATCGCAGTAATTGCCCCTTTTGCAGCCTTCTTGCTAAAACAAATGCAATACTAACTGCTGGATTCATGTGTGCTCCCGAAATTGTTCCAAAAGCATAAATCAAGCACATGACTACTAGCCCAAAAGTCATCGCAACACCTACATGAGTAACCCCTCCTTGCGTTTGCTGATCAATTATTATAGCTCCAGTACCACAAAAGACCAAGATAAAAGTGGCTATAAATTCTCCTAGAATCGCCTTTGTAAATGTCTTGGTCTTGGTTATTGGTCTATTTTTTGTTTTCATCTTATGCCCTTGTTCAAATGTACCTTTGGTTAGATCGTTTCTTCCAGGATACGATGACTTGGTTTCGGGAAACCGGGCATAAAAGCCTCTTGGCCGAGTACCGCTATGGCGCAATCAAATGCCTGCTCTGCCTCTTCAATCGCACGATGAACGAGTTGTTGAAGATGTACCGGGCTCGTTTGTACACGTGCGTTAATCAATAAGTCTACTGCTTGGCCGCTGGTATCAGGTATAGTCCTTACTTCCTGCCCTGTAGCATGGCCACTGGTGAAACTGATTTTCTCTTGTCGATCGCTATCTTGATACAAAAATTTCAAATGTCCAACCACAAGCTGCTCTGCTAGAATTGACTGATAAAGGTGATTGATCAGCTGTTTGGCTATTCGAGCAGCTTGTCCCTTTTCATTACTTATGCTGAGCTGCTGATTTAACCAAGCTAGCTCGGCTTCACCCGCTCCATATTGTGCATAGTCTATCGTTAAGGCTTTGCGCCAGCTTTGTTGTACCATACTTGCTGTTTGCAGCCACCGTCGGATATGCGCTTCATCATATGAATTTTGAAACAGTACCATCTTATCGGGGTAGTGCTTAGTTAGCACCTCTTCCAGTTGCCGACGCTGATGTCCAGAAAGCCGATCGCATTTGCTCAGTATCAACAGATCCGCTTCTTCTAATTGTTTCTTATAAATATAATTCACGCTATCTTTAAAAAGGCTAGATCCGACTACTAAAACAGGAAAAACCTCAGCATCAGCAAAAACCGATAATACCACTCGCTGCGTTGGATGGAACCGTTGTAAAGGCCGTATAATCGTTGCAACTAAATCGGTACAGGAACCAACCGATTCGGCAAACAAGATATCTGGCTTATCCCGTTCATCCAGCTGCATCATATGGTTTTCGAAAGCCGGATAATTGCAACAAAAACAACTGCCAACCACTTCTTCTGTAGGAATAGCCGCACCTTTTAAAAAATGAGTATCAACCAACTGCGTACCCTGATCGTTCGTAATGACCCCAACACGTCTTTCTTCCTTACGCAATACGCTACACGCTTGCTGGATAGCGGTCGTTTTACCACCTCCTAAAAATCCGCCGATTAAATGAATAAGCATATTGATGTCTTATACTGTTGCTAATTTTGCTGTTTTGCCCGACACCTTAACTTGCGCTATCGGTATCTCTCCCTGTATAACCTCCAAGCGAGGTTGATTTTGCGTAAAATGTACTACGCCAAATCCTCCTGCTGTAGCGATAAACGATTTAAAATCACCAACCTTTGAGTCCATGTAAAGTGTTTTATCTACGGCATCGTAACGGAGTCCTGTCAAACCTTGAATTAAGCCATAGCTTGATAAAGCACGACCATACCAGCTACCACATTCGTATTCATTAAAGGGGTTTCGCACACGCCCATCATACCTATCGCGGCAGAGACGTACTACTTCCAACCCTTCATTCACGGCTCCCATGCATAATAAGTGCGAAGCCACTTGATATTCAATACCGGTCCACACTTCATCGCTATACACGAAAGGTAGCGAAAGTTTTCCGCCTTTTGGCCACGTACATAACAATAAACCACCTTCTTTTCCTGCTGCATAAGATGGCCGTTGGGGATTGGGATGGTCTGACAGATCTTTTTTTAGGTTATAACGATGTACCGCCTGCAAGTGGCTTTTAATCTTTTGGGTATCAACAGGGTCAGGAAGGCCACACATTGTAGCTATCCAAGCCCCTAAAATACCATCTGATAAGCATCCCTTACCATACTGATATTTAGGCCCTTCTTTTTCCAATAAGGCCTGTGCTTCGGGCGAGTAGCTTCCGCCAAAAGATTGTGCCGTCGCGGGATTTGGTGCATGAAGATCTTTATACTTAATTTCCTGAATAAAATATTCGCCGTCGTACAGTTTTGTTTCCATATACTCCCGCCCTTTCTGATAAAGCTTCTTATACTGGCTGACATTTTCCTTGAGGTATTTGCCCATTTCCTGCATGGCTAAAAGTGCACCTAAATAAAAACTCGTGCACATACCATCAGGACCCCAAAACTCGATATCATAGGTATTGTGATGTGGTTCCTCAACAACGCCTTTCCCTTCAGGATCCCATGTTTTAATGCAGTAATCCATACTGCGCTTTACTAGCGGAAAAATATCTTTAAGCCATCCGATGTCGCCGCTGATACGCCAATCACGGTAAACCTTCATGATTCCTCCCAATTGGCCGTCTGCAGCCGCATGAAAATCATGCTTTGCCGGACTAATGGGTGTATTTGCGCGGAAATTTTGATGTCCTTCGGCGTTTTGGTTTTCACAGAATTCGGTATGCCGTAAACTTCGCTCTAGGCGAGGGAAAAGATGCGGTATCGCTTGTGCATAGTTCCAAACATGGGTACACGAGCCATGACAACAACCATCATCATCACCACAGCCTTCCCAATTCCACATTTTGCCATCATGCTGGCGCATTACCGTTGGTGATTTTAAAATACTCAAGTTAGCCGTCACAGCCTCCATTACTTCAGGAGGGAATGTACTAGCAAACAAGGCATCTCGGAATAAGGCCGACTCTTGTTGAAGTCTATCATATTGTTGTCGCCAATAGTTGCTTATTGCTGTGATACCATCGAACTTACTGCTATACCATGGACGGTAATAATAGGCCGTGCTGTCTTTATCTGCTGTATACGGTTCTTTGCTGTCGCAAAGAGGCATGGCCTCGCTTGGCGAAGCCATGTCGCCAATATGCAACTTGGTAAAAGGCACATACCAAGCAAAATGAAGACGAATCGTTTTCTGCTCTCCGGCACCTAACGAAAATGGAATAAAAAGCGACGCGCCTGGTGCATCTTTTTCTATTGGCGGGGTATCCCTCGTTTTGCCGGCACTCACGGTATTCCATGCAATTGTCAAAGGATCCCACCAACCACCCTTAAACCAGCAATGATCCACTACAGTATTCTCCTGATCGGTAAAAATGGCCAGCTCTGCCTGTTCCTCTGGCCGTTCAGTAGATTTTGGTTGTGTTAAGATAAAGCCATTTTCCAAGGGCTTAATAGCCGATTGATCATTTAATCCAACAAAATTTTTAGCATTATAAGAGAAAACAGCTTCAATTGGCTGGCTTTGTGTATTATGGAAATGGTATGCTATGGCTCCTACAGGAAGACTAGAATCATCCTCATTATTGGGAATAAACGGACTCCAACCAGTCATCTCCACTTTCAACGGTATTTCTTCATCTGCAAGATGAATCGTACAAAATGGAAATTTAGCCTCAAAACTGGTTTTACTAAAACGTGGTAAGCCATAGGTAGATCCCGCGGCTCCATTGCCCGTACCCCGTTGACCAAACAGCTTCCATTCAGGAACCGATCCTTCGAGCACTTTAGCTCCGTTTTTAATTCCTTGAACCGCAATTGCTGCAAAGACAGCAGGTTCATGAAAAAGTTGCGGTTTATTTCGAATCGACATATGAGAAAGTGCACCCACTCCTTCTATGCAGAACATACCAGCCCCAATTCCCCCTATGGGAAAGGCAATACGGTTTAAATTGGCCTCTGCATAAGCACTATTATAGCGTCGTTTTCCGATTTCTTTCGATGTTGCCGATTGGGTTTGTGTTTTCGCCTTTTCTGAAGCAAGCGTGAGCTGTCCAGGTATTGCCGAAACAGCTAATCCACCTACCGTCAACTTTTTGAGAAATAATCTTCGGGAATCCTTTTTATCCATAGCATTTATTGATTAGTATCAAGTACATTGTACCTATAGAAAGTGATGTTCTATACACTGGCCCATCTTTAAATACCATTGATAACGCTTATCATATAAGGCAACTTTTGTTGCATCTGGGCGATATTCACGATCAAAACCGCGTCCCATAGCCTGCATAGCATCTTCAACCGTAGGATAAATGCCGGCGACCACAGCCGCGAACATGGCCGCCCCTAAAGCACAAGTTTGTTCAGATTTATGAATTTTTAAGGGCATCCGGAGAACATCAGCTAGCATTTGCATCACAAAAGGTGATTTTTGCGCAATCCCTCCAACACCAATTAAACCCTTTACGGGAACCTGTTCCTCTTGAAAACGCTCTACGATTTTACGAGCACCAAAACAGGTTGACTCTACTAAGGCGCGGAAGATGCCAGGCGCGTGACTGCCTAGACTTAGGCCGCCAATCATGCCGGTTAACGCTTGATTGGCATCAGGTGTACGTCTTCCGTTTAGCCAGTCAATAGCTAGCTCATGCTGTTCACTTAACGGTAAGGCATCAGCTTGTTTGCTTAGCTCGTGTAATAAATGATTATTGATGTCAGCAATAAGCAATTTTGCCGTTTCCACATCGATTTTGTCTGACTGTACAAGCATATGCTGCAAAGGCCAAGAGAGTAATTGCTTAAACCAGGCATATACGTCGCCAAAAGCCGACTGGCCTGCTTCGAGACCAATCATACCGGGTATAATAGAGCCGTCTACTTGGCCACAGATTCCACTGACTATTTTATTACCAAATTCATGTTTGGGTACCACCAGCATGTCGCAGGTCGACGTTCCCATCACTTTACTGAGATAATAGGGTTCAATTTGTCCGCCTACCGCTCCCATATGGGCATCCATTGCGCCAATACCAATAAGCACATCTGCAGGTAATCCCAACCGGTCAGACCACTCCTTACTGATCTGTCCAGCGGATTGATCTGCGGTATATACCTTGTTAGGATAGCTGTCTACTAGCTTTTCCAATCGCTCATCGAGTGTAGAAAAAAAAACTTTGGGTGGTAAGCCACCAAAATCATCAGACCATAGCCCCTTATGGCCTGCGGTACAAACACTACGTTTCATCGTTTCTACCTGTTGCCCTCCGGTTAGCAAAAAAGGAATCCAGTCGCTATGTTCTACCCAGCTGTAAGTTGCTTGACGTACTTTTTCATCTGTTCTTAAAATATGCAATGCCTTGGCCCAATACCATTCGGAGGAATAAATACCACCAACATACCGCAAATAACTTTCTTCGAAAGTGGCGGCATGTACATTGATTTCCTCAGCCTCCTTAACAGCCGTATGATCCTTCCACAGAATAAACATCGCATTCGGGTTGTTGGCAAAAGCAGGTAATAAAGCGAGTGGTGTACCCGACTCATTAACGGCCACTGGTGTAGAACCTGTGGTATCTACGGAGATAGCGCGTATATTGGACT
Organism: Olivibacter ginsenosidimutans; assembly: GCF_039542865.1. Lineage (NCBI taxonomy): Bacteria > Pseudomonadati > Bacteroidota > Sphingobacteriia > Sphingobacteriales > Sphingobacteriaceae > Olivibacter > Olivibacter ginsenosidimutans. The sequence goes on from NZ_BAABIQ010000042.1 coordinate 57,478, forward strand.
TTACCACATTCCCACCTTGTACCAAACATTTCCTGATGGTTTGCTCCAAACCCTCGATATAGTCCAAGGGGTGTTGTCTAAATTGATTTTTGGCTGGCTGACAGTATAACCCATCTCGCCAACGCGGATAAAAATGTACCGCCGAAGCTACTTCCTCTCCGGTATCTGCACCTACAATAATAGATCGCACCGAATCTGTCCCAAAGTCTACTCCAATGCAATAATTTGGTTTCATATTTTTAGTATCAAGACCTTTTTAGTTATGCATGATGAGTGATGAATGTTGAGTGTCTGGCATAGTTTACAATTCATAACTCATTGTTCATAACTCATATCTTATCACTCCCCGAGTCTTTTTCAATTAACGCTTTCACTACTTTACAACTCAACTATTTAATAACTATCACTACTTAACAATTAATGATGATGTAAAACGATCTTGTTGTCGTGTTCCACTTTACCAACTCCCCAGATAGCATACCAGGCAATAAAAGCGAAGCATAACATGGGAATAAAGAAGGCTACCGACATACTCGAATGATCTGCTATTACGCCCATAAAAGGTGGGCAAAAAGCACCGCCTGCTACGGCCATTACTAAGAAAGAAGATGCCTTTTTAGTTAGCGAACCCAATCCATGGATACCAAGGGCAAAAATAGTTGGAAACATAACCGACATAAAGAAATAGCAACTAAAAAGCGCTATTACCGAGGTCCAGCCGAGAGCCAATTGCACTAAGATCATTAAAATCGTATTCACTATAGCGTAGCTTGCTAATAAGCGTTTTGGTTTAAAGAATTTCATGAGATATGCACCAGAAATACGACCAATAAAAAACATACCCATGCCTCCTATTGCCAAAATTAAGGATGCTGCTTGCTCCGAATTTTTGGGCATAAACACTTCGCCAAAATACCCTAAGTGTTGCATAATCCCAGCTACAGGCCCCGTTACATTGGGAATCTCTTCGGTGACGTAGTTAATGAAAAAAGAATTAACCCCTGTCTGTGCGGCTACGTATAAAAATTGTGCGATAACTGCCGCGATAAAGGCGGGGTGTCTCAGCAACCGTCCCATTTTCGGATTTTCTTCGGATTCCTCTTCGCTTTTTTCTTCAATATCGGGCAGTTTAATTAACATAAAGATAATAGCCACCACCACCACAATGCAACCGATACCCATGTAGGGTTTTACCAATGAGTCAAACTTCTCTGCTCCATCTTGCTGATCGGCACCAAAAATAAACAATCCGCCCATTAGCGGTCCCAAGATCCAACCTAAGCCATTAAACGACTGCGAAATATTAATTCGTCTGGCAGCAAATTCTTCTTGTTGGGAGCCCAACACCGTAGAGTAAGGATTGGCTGCAGTTTCCAAACAAGCGAGGCCGCAGGCAATCACAAATAAGGATAGCAAAAAAGGAATAAAAGCCTCAAATTTAGCTGCCGGATAAAATAAAAATGCACCAATAGCAAAGAGCGTAAGCCCTAATATAATCCCCTTTTGATAACCATAGCGCTTCATAAATAAGCCTGCTGGCACGGCCATCGCTAAGTAACCGATATACAACGAGAATTGCACAAAGCCCGACTGGGCTTTTGAAACGTGCAAGGTATCCTGAAAATGTTTATCCAATACATCTAGCAAACCATGGGCAAATCCCCATAATAGAAAGAGGCTACAGATGAAAATAAAAGGAACAAGGTAATATTGACCATCTTCAGTCCGAAATAACGATCCTACTTTTCTTTCTTTCATCATTCTTTATTTATAAAGTGGCCCATACCCCGAACATGCCCGATAGTCAGCACCTTCGCTATCCATGCCAAATGCATTCCACGCAGCAGGTCTAAAAATTTTATCTGTATCCACATTATGCATACATACGGGGATGCGAAGCATAGCAGCTAAGGTAATTAAATCTGCGCCGATATGGCCATGGCTTATAGCACCGTGATTAGAGCCCCAAGCGGCCATTACCGCAGGCACATTACGGAATGTTCCTTTTTCGGTTGTCCTAGGGACAAACCACGTCGTTGGCCAAGTTTTATCTGTCCGCTCGTCCAATATGCGATTAACATTTTCGGGAAGCTCCACCGTCCACCCTTCCGCCAATTGCAATACCGGTCCTATGCCTTTAACCAAGTTTAACCTACACATGGTTACCGGCATTGATCCTTCCGTTAAAAGCTTAGAAGAGTAACCTCCACCTCTAAAATAATCCAGATTGGCTGGATACCAAGTGGTTGCCTCCAAGCAATCCGCTACCTCTTGATCCGTAATTTCCCAATGCGGTTTCATGGTTGGTTTTCCCTGTTCTCGCTGTTTACCGGTAGCATCTAAGGCGGCAGCTCCTGAATTAATTAAATGTATAAATCCATCTTTTGCAAGTCCTTCTGGCCGCCATCCTGATACACGTTCTACTGCATCGGGACTCCAATATGTACGTACATCTGCAAATAGCTGCGCTTTGTTGGTAAGCAAGTAATTAAACAACATCGATACCCCATTCAGTGAATCGTTTTCGGTAGCCACGATATATGGTGCTCGTTTACCATTCCAATCAAAAGAAGAATTGAGCAATGCTTCCGCAAAATCGCCATTTGGCAGAAAGTCTGTCCATTGCCGCTGCCCTTGGAAACCAGACACCAGTGCATTGTGGCCATGTGCCTCTTCTGCATATCCCATTTCCTTCAATTTATCGTTACCAATCATCAGATCACGGATAATCATCGCCATCTTTACCACAAAAGCCCAATCGTTGTCTTTCTCTTCACGTGATTTTACTTTATGGGCCTGATTGAAATCTTCTCCTTCTTTACAATGTTCCCTTGTCCAAGCCAAAGCTCGTTCAAATTCTTCCTGATCAAAAATATTCAATTGAATTCGCCGTAACACCTCAGAAGAATCTACATATTCATTACGCATACCCAAGTAGGTTTGGAAAAACTCCGCATCTACAATAGATCCTACAATTCCCATACATACCGAACCGATAGCCAAATAAGATGTACCACGCATGAGGGCTACTGCCAGGCCTGCTCGGGCAAAGGCCAACAGCTTCTCCCGTACATCATCCGGAATGTGCCGATCGCCCATATCCTGTACATCTTCGCCATAAATACCAAATGCGGGTAAGCCCTTTTGATTATGTGCAGCAAGTGTTGCAGCCAGATAAACGGCACCGGGTCGTTCTGTTCCATTAAAGCCCCAAATCGCTTTTGGAATCAACGGATCCATGTCCATCGTTTCCGAACCATAGCACCAGCATGGAGTCACTGAAAGCGATACGCCAACATTTTCGGAAGCAAACTTCTCGGCACAATTAGCTGCCTCTTTCACACCACCGATACAACTATCGGCGATAACACATTGTACAGGCGAGCCATCGGGATAACGGAGTTCAGACTGAAATAAAGCAACGACGTCTTGTGCCATATGCATCGTTGTTTCCTCTAATGATTCACGGATTCCTCCTAAGCGGCCATCAATAATTGGCCTAATTCCTATTTTGGGGTATTTATTCATTTTTTAGATATTTGTTGCTGGTTATTCGTTGTTGGCATCAAGTTAAAGTATCCATACAGTTTTAAGTCATAAGTTTACGTTTTCCGCAACCATTATCTTATTGCTTACCTAGGTCTATACTTACCTTAAATCTTTGACCTTTCTACTTTAGGTGTTAACCCTTTCCGCTACTTATAACGTATCACTAAAAACTTACAACTTAGAAGCTTGCTTCCTTTAAAGAAATGCCCAACACTTTTTGTGCGATCTCATTCAAGTGCTCTTCATTTCCGGTAAAATGAAACACATAGTGATGATGGCTCAGTTTTTCACCCGGTTTCAAAAAGGCGGCAGGGGAAACACTTTCCATTTCATAGAAAGGACCCATTTGGCTGCCATCATCCAGTGGTCCATCATTATAGGCATTCATCGCATCCCCCGTAAACGGATCTTTATCTGGCGTCCACTCTTGATTAAGGTATGTACCTTTAGGGTCGATATCAAAGTATATGAGTGTTAATACCTTCGTATCTGCAGCATAGCTTCCAGCAACCGGTTTTACCCGTTGGGGAGGGATGCCTAATTTACCACGAGATTTGCCATCTGCTTTGAATAGCAACACACCATTTTTATACGTTATGCGGTCCTTTGGTATTTCACCAAAATAATCTGTTGTAGCGACTTTACCTGAAGCCTCCTCATGATAAGGAATAATAATCGTGGTTTTAGGAGAAGGGGTAAACATATCCAAACTCCACAAACAGGGAGCTCCGCTCGTCTTATCCCAAGCACGTTCTCCGTTATTGATTATCGTATTCACCGTTTTAAAGCCAACCGATTTCAGATCACCGGTCAAGGTAATACCCAACTGTTTTTGTATAGCATCATCTTCTAGTATTTCAATCTGTCGTGTCATTTTGATCGCCAGTTGACTACCTGCATAATTGGTTAGTTGTGTAGTTTTACTTAAACTCACCTGCTGTTCAGATGCCTGATCTACCTGCCACGATTCTACATCTATGGCTGCTGGCGTATGCCAGTTAGCATATTCCATCTTGGTTTCCGGTTTGAAGAATAAGGAGAATTTACCTCCTTCAGGACCTAGCCAAAGCCGATCTTCTCCGCCATAGGCATTCATATGGTCATCTTCCTTGTCGAATGCCCCATAATTAATCCAGCCAAAACTCTTCCCTGCTTCTCCGTCAGCCGTACTCGTAAACACCTTAGCCTGATATTTCGGAGAAACCAGCAGCTGACCTTGTCCACTTTTATTTTTCAACACCAGAATACTATCCTTTTCCTTTAAAAAGGATAGGTCATACCCAAAAGAACCTGCAGCATATTGATCCATCTTATTCGTGCTATTTTCGTCTGAACTTGTCGTTTGGTTAGTTCTATTCCCACAGCCATATAGACTTGCGGCCAGACAGGCAGAAACAATTATTTTATAATTCATTTTAATATGGATTAGTTTACTTCTAGCTCATCTTTTGAAGGCAGTTTTGGAAAACGAGCATGTGGTTCCCGTTGGTACCAATAAGCAACCGTAATGATATCTGAATTTTGTGGTAAATACCTTCCTCCCGATCGCCATCCAAGATCTTGAATAGTGACTTTAAGATCATTATCGAATCGAATAGGATCTGGAATATGCCAGCGGTACATACCGAAGCGTTGCTGCACATGATAATGTCCATCTCCACGAATAACCTGATGTAAGCCAGCGTAAGGTGTATTAAACTCAGCATATTCTATAGTTTCTGCACCCGGACCATGCTTTTTAGGACGATCAAAATCATACGACCCGCAGAAGTAATCTTCCGTACCCGTGCCTACAATTGTTGCGTAGTCTTTATCACCGTCCATAAAGAATTTGATTTCGCCTTCACCCCACCATCCATTATTATTTACGCCAATTCCCATATACGTTCCGACATACTGTCCTTTACCATTCACGCCGTCCAATATCGTGTGTAGCGAGGTGGAGTTGTATTTTGTACGTCTATATTGTGCATGAAAATAACCTTCATCTTCTCCCACGTCTGTTAATGTATAATCCACCTGATAATAGAGATTCATTGGTTTATCGTCAATATTTTCTATCGTAATGCGGCATTTTTTACGGAAAGGCATTTGCCAATAACTATTGAATGCGCTTCCCGGATTTACGGTCATGGCCAGCGAGCTCAGCGCCGCATATTCTCCCCAAGCCATTCCAAAGAAAGCGCCTACAGGAGATTCTACAGATGGTTCGGTTTCATCATCCCAATAAAATCGGATAACGGTAAAATTCCAATTTCCGGTTGGCGTCATCCAAATATGTTGGATAGCTCCTGGTCCCTCCATTTCGGCGATGGTAAATGTTTCTCCGGCATTAATGGTAATAAAGGGATTAACCTTCCATCCTTTTCCCAGGTCACGAGCGGCATTGGATGCATTGGCTACATTTCGCTCTCCTTTTTGAGCGACTGGATCAGCCATTCCACCTTTCCCTTTGGCACCAGTAAAATTTTCTGGGCTTATAGAGCGTGTTTTAGCATCCGATAATGTGGAAAGGTTACCCATATTCATGTTGAGGCCGTTAAATCCGCCCTGTTTTTGTGCCGCCGCAAAGAAGCAAACAAAAAACATTGCCATAGCAATTAGCATAGTTTGTTTCATCAGAAAATTTTTGTTAAGGTTCATATATAATTACAGTTATTGGTTTATAGAGAGGTTCCTCTCAAATTACTTTCCATTACAATAGTAAGCTTAATCGATTAAACAAACAAATAAAATTTATTTTTTTGTTTCCTCACAACCAAAAAGTCGCCAGCTTGCCCTATCCCTGATCTTTTTAAAATTCACAATAAAAAAAGGCTGTTCATCTCACCGTGAAACGACCTCTTTATAAAAACTGAGCGACTTTTTAATCCAGCCGCTCAGGCTATCTGTTTTTAGAACTTTTTTTAATGCTATTGTATTGTGATACGCATGGCACCAAGATATACTTGTTTTTTGCATGCAACATTGCCCAGGAGCAACATTAGACTGAAGAAGATATAGAAAAAGCTTTTCCGCATGCTTTCTCCAGCTGATATACTTACTAAGATATTTCTCATAATACGTGATTTATAAATTAATACCCAGGAGCTTGAACAAGATTGGGGTTAATATCCATTTGCGCCTGTGGTACTGGCCACAAATACATTTTCTTATTAAATATTCTATTCTTATAAAAAGTACGCTTAAAGAAAGCATTCGGATTACCGGAATCGTCGCTGCGAACGCTCCCTGTAAAATTCATTCCAAACAGTTGTCTATTCAGTGTTTCCTCACCTATCTTCCACCGACGGATGTCGTTGAAGCGGATACCCTCACAATTAAACTCAATTTGACGCTCCTTTCTGATTGCTTCGCGCATTTGAGCTTGAGACATTCCGGCAGTAAGCGAAGGAATACCCGCTCGCTCTCTAATAAGATTAACATATTTTAAAATATCAGGATTATCGGGATCCGACTCGTTTAGGGCTTCGGCGTAGCTTAAATAGGCTTCTGCCAATCTGTATAATATTCCGGGTTGATAATTGTAACGATTTTCACGGGGAAATACATCAAGACTTACGGCTTTACGAACATTATATCCGTTTTGAGGCGCGTCAAAGGTAAGGCGGGTGTCTCTGCCTCCTTGAACAAATTCAGCTTTTCTTTTGTCAACCCCTAACCATGCCCCATCAAATATTACCGACACATAAAAGCGGGGTTCCCTATTAACATACATATTATAAGTCCCTGCTGTAGTTACCACACCTGTGTTTGGCCCTCCACCAGTCCACTTGGTAGTTCTTATTTCATCCTGTGTGGAGAATCCACTTTCAGTATAACCGGAATTTGGGTCACCGATAGACAATCCGTTTTTCATATAAAACGCATCCACCAGCTCCTGAGTTACGCCCATCCCGCCATTACCGCCAATGCCAATAGGTAGATGGTGAGCCAACCAACTATTTAGGTCTGGGTTATCAGGCCTTCCAAATATAATTTCTTTATTTCCATCTGAGAACTTTCGGAGAGACAAGTTGTAATACGACATAAAGGGATCAATGGAACCATCAGCATTATATTCGTAATATAAGCCATAACCGGCGCTTTCCGCAGCATCTATAAGCTCTTTACAGGCCGCAGCGGCCTTAGCCCATTTTGCAACATCATAAGACTGTTTAAACATATTTTCACCATCTGCATTTTTCCAATTCTGCAAATCGGGATTTCCATTAAACAACGGACTTGCTGCAAAAAGCAATGTTCTGGCTCTAATTGCGAGTGCCATAATGGAGGTGGCTTTTCCCCAATCATGCTGGTCAGAATATACTGCCGGTAACTTACCCGCCACATCCTTTAGTTCAGTATCAATCCAGTCTACAATCACATCATAAGGAGATTGCGTTGTCATCAGCTCAGCAGCACTTGCGTCGACTGCTTCTATAACCCCTGGTTTAAACGGAATGGGACCATAAAGCTCTATCATTAAAGAATAGTAATACGCAATAAGAAAACGTACTTGACCTTTCATCACTTCGACATCTTCGGCGGTCACGCCAGGAAGTGGCTTTACATTTTCAAGAAAAATGAGTCCTGACCTTATTCTCTTTGGCAGCTCTATCCAATAATAGGGATTCCATCCCGATGACGGATTCCAATCGCCTACCGTATACGCGTACACATTTTTCCATCCGAAAGGAGACCACTCCGCAGGTATTGTAATATCATCGCCCATTATATTAAATCCCTGATCTTTAAAATAACCCCACATTGGGCTGGGAACCCCTGAATAAACTCCAGCTAGCCAGTCTTCAGTTCTAATTTTATCATTAAAAATCATTTCCATGGTAAGTTGATCATCCGGCATCTTATCCAGGTATTTTTTGCAGCCAGTAAATGTAAGCAGTGTGGTTGCAACAAGTATTATTATATTCGTTGTTTTCATTATTAATCAATTTAATACGTTACCTTATTTTTTGATATCCTAACATTCGTTAAAACTGAATATTTACGCCTAGCGAGCCAGATTTCATGATAGGATATTTGAGTCCATCTGTTGTCTCCAGTTCCGGATCCCACAGTTTGAACTTAGAAAAGGTAAGGATGTTAGATGCCCTTACAAACACTCTAAAGTTTGTGATTCGCGCTTTCTTACTCCATCTTGAGGGGACGGTAAAGCCTAGTTCGATATTCTTTAATCTCAGAAAGCTCATGTCTTTGAGCCACCAAGTAGAAGCTTGCTCATTATTAGCGTTTACGCCATATGTCAATCTCGGCCAAAACACATCTTGTGACGGGTTATCAACCGTCCATCTATCATCAATATTTGTAAAAATATTTCCCGTGGCCCCTAATGCAGTACCAGGCATCCAGTTTTCACCACTAAGGATCTGCCATGTTCTACCCGCTCCCTGAAAGAAAAAACCCAAATCAACGAAACTATACCTGATGGTAGCACCAAAGCCATAAATTATTTCCGGCATTCTCGTACCACCTATTGCCGTTCTATCCAGCGCATCTATTACACCATCTCCATTTAAATCCCTGTACCTTATGTCGCCGGGTCTCAATACTTCGCTAAAAGTCTGGCCAGGAATTCCCGACTTCAATTTGCCATCCGAATCAAAATCATCAGCAGTAAATAAACCTTCGGAAACCAAGCCAAACAATTGGCCAACAGGGGTTCCTGTACTAGACCGATAGGTTCCCAGAACACCCAAAGGTTCATCGATTTCAATTCTTGTATTATGTGCATACGTATAGTTTGCAAGCATGGAAACGTGCCATTTTTCTGAAAGCCTTCTATCAACGGTAAGAGACATTTCAATTCCCTTATTTTCAACTTTACCATAGTTTGCCCATATCGATTTGATGAATCCAGCAGAACCCGGCACATTGTTGCGTTGCATGAAAATATTCTTTCTATTTTCTTTAAAGAGGTCGACATTGAAGTTAATCGCTCCGTCAAGCAATCCAACCTCCAGACCAAGATCCGTTTTGGCCACTGTTTCCCATGTCAGTTCAGGAACGCCCACATCTCCTTCGGCTCGACCTAGACGATAAATATCGTTATCGACGCCCCACCGATATGATCCGAAATCCGCAATAGTAGAGATATATGCGAAACGACGGCCTCCAATATCGCTATTACCGGCCTTACCCCAAGAGCCCCGTATTTTCAGATTAGAAACAACATCTCTTATAGGCTCCATGAAATGCTCTTGGGAGATAATCCATCCCGCAGCAAAAGCTGGAAAAAATCCAAATCTTTTACCGGGGGCAAAATTTTCTGAACCATTATAACCAAAGTTAGCCTCTGCTATATAACGATGGTCATAGGTGTACGAAAAGCGTCCAGCCACACCTTGATTTCGAAACGGCAAATAACTTCCATCATTAAAATTCCGTTGATTGTATAAAATCATCGAATTGATATCATGCTTTTCATTGAATACGCCAGCATATGAAACCATTCCTTCCAGATACACACTTTGGTTACCCCATTGCGAATTCGTACTATAGCCCAAAAACTCTTGACCATGACTTTCAATCACTAGTATTAAGTTACCATTCTCATCTCTTCCAGACGTTGGAAGATAATAATCGGGATTTTTACTTCTTGAAACTGAATTCGCGGAGAATTTATCGAAAGCGAAAGTCACTTTTGCTTTTAGACCGGGAGTAATACCTTTTAAGTCCTGCTCGACGGCAGTAAGCGACTGTAGCGAATAATTGTTCCATTTCTCATATCCTCTCTGTGTGGCCCAAGCCCAGGGATTTTCGCGAAAACTGATTCTTGGAATTTCTCCACTTGAATATTGAGGAGGGTGGATATATGGCGGAATTCTCGATGCCTGATAGAAAACACCAAAATCCGTCTCATCGCCCGGCGGCCCATTATGCGTTTGCAAGTATCCACCAAGATTAAAGCGAACAAGCGTGGTAGGTGTAACATTGAGATCCACATTTGATCGCACATTATAACGATCTACCTTAACGTCTGAGTTCCATTCCTGCTTGGTATCTCTTTCTATAATCCCATCTTCCGTAAAATATCCCAACTCAAGTGCATAGCGAAGAAAATTATTTCCTCCAGACATATTAAGATTAGTCCTCATGCTACTTGCATGATCCTTCGATACAACATCCCACCAATTTACATCCGGATATAAATCCGGATCCGTCTGATCTCTGTATTTTTGCAGCACGTCATCAGAAATCATCGGTGCCCTTCCTGCGTCCCGATACACTTCATTCATGATTTCGATGTATTTAACCGACCCTACATATTCCGGCAATTTTGCAGGGGATGTATTAGATCTTTCAATCCTAGCACTAACAACTGGTGATCCCATCTTACCTCTCTTTGTCGTAATCATAATTACCCCATTAGCACCTCGTACTCCATAAACTGCACTTGCAGCAGCATCTTTTAGGACAGAAAAAGACTCTATTTCTTCCGGGTCGATATCGTTGAGACTTCTTTCAACCCCGTCTACTAGAACTAGTGGCCTCGAATTGCCTCCAAAAGTACTTACGCCACGTATCCAGAAATCCGAATTGTTGTGCCAGGGATCGCCGGAACGTTGGACAGCTATGACACCGGGAACCATCCCCGCAAGGTTATTACTCAGTGAACGGTTCGGTGTAATTTGTAGCTGGCTGGGTTTCACCGTAGATATTGCTCCAACGACAGATGCCTTCTTTTGTTCTCCATAGCCCACGACAACTACCTGATTCAAATCGGTAATACTATCTCGTAGTACCACATCAATAATATCCTTTGTTCCTACTGCAACTGTCAATTCCTTATATCCTACAGCTGTAAATCCCAAGCGCGCGTTTCTATTCAAGACATCTATTGAATAACTACCTCCGTCTTGTGACAATACCGAATTGCTAGTTCCTAACTCAACTACCGTAACAGCTTCGAGCCGCTCCCCCTTTTCGTTCGAGATACGTCCGACTATTTTTATTCCATCAGTCCTTGCCTTTCCTACAGGCGGTTGTTTTGCATTCCCTTCAAAGAAGAAGAAAAAGATCTGTAACAAGAGAAGAATAAAGAATATTCCTCTCGGTTTTTGTAAGCAATGTTTCATAATTATACTTGATTTTTAAATTGTATTAGTTTTAGATTCTCATTTCTATCTACTTGTACTTATGCTTGTTCGCTGGATAGTCCGTTCAACTATCAGATTCGGACAGTCTTATCCACACCTAAGCTCGATGCCAACCGAACCTGTATTGTTGCCAATAGACACCTCTCCAATTCACAAAAACCGGCAATGCTTATCAATAGGTTGATTTATAAGGTCTTACTAAATCGTTCAAAAACGATTATTTATCAATCAGTCATTTCCACTTCTCTACCTATTTTACTGTAAATCAGCAACCTGTTCCACTTTTAACCGAATATCGTGTTATTTGCATATCTTCAATTGCTCGTGCAAAAGGCGGTACAATGGTTTAAGTAACAGCTTAACATTTGGCAAAGCTTTATGTATCTTACATTCGTGTTGACAATCTATAATTTGGTTTCTGAGGCGATAATTAAGTTTAATCGATTTAAAGATCTTGTTTTAATTTCACATCAATTTATTCCTAATTGTTTGTTTTTTATTTCTGCCAAAATAGGCATCAATTCGTTTCCAAAAACTCCTTTCCGTAATGATCAACAATACGGTTATATGCTTCTGCGGCGGCACCATTTCCCCAATCGTAGATGGTGAATTCACCGATACCCAAGCCATGTGCATCTGTCACTCCTCCATGACCATAGTTTTCCATCATAAAGCCATAATCTTTTTCTCCAAAGAAAGGCCAAGCTTGCTGCCATTGCACCTTGCTCGTTGGATTCTCAGGGCAATACATCATCACAAAGGATGCGCGTAACGCTGCTAAACCTCTTTGCGTGTATTCCTGGTTATCCAGTTGTTTCCCATAATCAAGCAGCAACTCCGCGAACAAACTCTGCCGAGAATCGTTCCACTCCCCATCGGCATTCATCACGCCAAATCCTCCCAGCACAGGAACGTGGATAAACGATGGCTGCCATGCAGCCTGTGCCATCAGCAATTCATCGAGTGTGCGTGTTCCTTGGTTCAGATATTTTTGATTATGGGTAGTTTGGTAACAAGCTAACAGTGCTTGTGCCGTCCAGTACATACCCAATGTATTCTGTTTAAATAGGTTATTTCGTTCGATTTTCCGACCTACCAAATCGGTCTCGCCATAACGGCTGCACGACCAATAGGTTTCAAAATCTTCCCACTGCCCCGCGGGGATTACCTGATCGATTACCGCTTGCATCGCTTTCAAGGCAGCTGTCTTATAGCGTTCCTCCTGGGTTAGTTCATATAACTTCAGCAGGAACGTTACGGACATGGACGTTTCAGGCGACTGATTAAGGTGTTGCATCGGTTGAAACGAGTCAGGCATTAGCCAGCCGGGAAAGAAACCATCTGGCTGCTGCATACTGAGCAATCCGTTTGCATAAGTAGTAGCATAATCCAATAACCTGGAATCTTTTTCCAATTCAGCATACCAAGTTAGCATGAGCCAGCCAGTGTAACTCATATCTAATAGGTGATACGGCGACTCTCGGGCATCGCTGGTATAGGGATTTCTATTGGAATTACCAAAGTAATACATATCCCAACCGCTGGACCGATGGTATCGTTTACCCTGAATTAAGGTATCTTTCATTTCGGTGGCAATCAATCCAGGAAAAAAGCCCTTCGTTTGCGGAAAAGACAAAGCCAATTCTTTGGTTTTCAAAGCGTAGTTCATCAGTTCATCCTGACCGGTACGCCTTGCATAACGGTATACTCCCTGCGCTGAACGCAGCGAATTGAACCATGCTTGATTCCAGATAGAGCGAAATTCTCGTTCGTCGACCTCTCCAGGATAATTCGGACTTTGTGTACTATTGACGATAAATACTGGCGCACCTACTTCTTTTCCTGCTAGATCAAACTCCTGCCATACGGGTTCTTTCCAATTACTGAATGCCCAGTTATACGTGTGCCTAACATAAGGTTCCAAATTACGGTGTTTAAGAGGTTCATTTTGTTTATACAGCGGATTGCCCCATTTTTCCCAGAAAAATGCCAATGCCTGTCGCCAGGGATTGGCGGGCAAACCACTCGTTTTCGCTGTCAACACGTAAAACCCAAATTTGATTTTACCTGGAGGATAAGTTCCTCCTTGCTTTCGGGTGTACAGTACATGTTCTTTTACTGCAGACAGGCTCATGCCCAATGTTAACTTGTTAGCAGGAGCATCCATATCCATGTACCAATCTACCGGTGGCTTTTCGCGCAATAAATCAATATCCGGAATCAACGTAAGTTGTCTCCCTCCGCCGGCCATAATCAATGCAGGAGCCCTAAACACATGCTGCGCTATAATATGCTCTGCTGTAGGTGTGAGATGCGGCGCCCAATGAAACGTGGGCACAAAATTGGGCGTGATATTGACCTGCCAGTCGTCCAATCGTACCGTATCTTTAATATCTACCGAAATCACTACTTTGGTAATATGCTGATTAACCTCCTGATAATCTACCGTTGGTGCATACCCACCGATGCTATCTACCTGTATCGCTGCAATGTATCCCGCCAATTTTTTCGGCATCGTTATCCCATAACATTTGACGTTCAACACTTGAACAAGCATGAGGCAAAAGAACGCTAACTGACTTTTTTTAAACATCTTACCAATTCTATATAACAAATAATCGATCAATCTTTCCAATTACCCATATCCGCCAGTTCGGCCTTCATCAGGAAAACATTATAGGGCATCCACATAGACATCAGGAAATACAGGCTATCGCCGGTTACGGATAATGGATGAAAGTAAGAACCATATAGTTGGGCATAATCCTTTCCGGAAGCTAACTCGTAAGGATCGCTCCAAGGGCCGGTAATTTCTTTCGCAGTACGCATGGTGATATTATACCGATCGGCATTAAAATAGGCAATAATCCATTTTTTATGCGTATTGTTATAGATGAAAGATAGCTCACCTACCTTATCGTCTATCAAGACAGTAGCTTGATGCTCATCGCCTTTTACCCATTGGTTGGCAGCAGCATTCCAGTATTCGTAATTATTCTGAATTTCGATATCCGATTCACGAAAACGGGCCAATCGCGCTGGACTATCTCGCCCCGTTTGTGTACCTATCATATACACATAGCCATCTTTCTTGAAATACCCCACTTGTCCGAAATTACTGGTTGAAGAGAACACCACATTTTCGCATTTTGACCACGTCTGACCATTGTCTATGGACTTGTACATTCCCGAATAGTTGGTAATCCATCCTGTCCATGACTTAATATTAAAATAATGCACATAGTCGACGCCATTTGCTCGGATAGCCGCAGTAGGAATAGAAGTCCAATCACCATTACCTGATTGGTCTTTCGCACCATAGATAATTTCGCGGGCACCCCCGTTGAGACTAGTAGCCATATCATTCAACAGTAGTCCATCCGTCAAATCATCATCTTCCGAAAAGGCTAATACATTGCTTCGCCAACTACCGCCATTTGGTCCAGGACTACCAGCATTGGGTGTAAAATCGCTTCCGTATGTATCCCCGAAAAAAATCCCATATTTCCCAGGACTCATTTCCCATACCACACCAAGATCAGTTCCACCCACATTCCAGTCGGTCACCGTATTGTTTGGGCTTGGGAAGGACTCGCCTGTCATGCCTCTGCCCGTTACACGGGCTATCCTCTTAACGCTCCGGATAAAAAATCCCCAACGATTATCGACGGTCAATATGAGATCTTTAGCTGATTTACCATCTTGATAATAAGCACGCAGTATCAATTGGAACGATTCGGGATCATCGGCCTGAATGGTATAGGTAAATGTGTAGGAAGAGGAAAGCTCCTGTCGGCCTATCTTAACCATATACTGAGCTCCCCCACTTTTCTGTACCATAAGATACGCGATCGCATCCAGCTGCTTGAAGCGCAAAACAGTCGATACTGATTTCGTCTGTTTCGTGGGGATCAGGTTTGTTTCTGAAACGATAATCTCATCTTTGGGTTCTACACCAACCTCGCCATCGCCCTTTCCTTTACTACAAGCGAACAACAGCAGCAGGGAAGTAAGGATAACCAGCTTATACCTATATTTGATGATGATTACCTGTTTCATCTGTAAATAATTATTCGTCTGTTATTATTTTTTTATTGGCACTCATGAAACGCAAAGCATTTTTTAATACATCGGTCAGATGGAGCTTACCATATGTAAAATTTACATTTCCCTATGTGATAAAAATGAAATTTTAAACATGGGCGGTTCATTTCATCCATTACTTAATTTCAATAACCTCTGCTTGAGAATAATATCTTTCCGATCTCCCTTCCATTCTAGCCTCATCCGTTAAATAACCGGATAACTTAACCACAAAGCGATAGGTTTTGGTAGGATCTATTGTGACATCTCGTGTTGTTTCCTCGCCAGCCACGACGATAATTTCGCGATAGATATCATTTTCTACCTTTTGGATATCTACTTCCAATGGTCTTTTAAACTCTGCAGCTATCGCTGTGGGTATCTCCCAAGTTAAGGTTACAACCTTTTCCTGTTTCGTATAATTCAGGTTACTCACTTTGGGCAAACTATAGTTAAGCCCTTTAAAATCAATAATGTCCCTATCGTAACAGCTTACGAGCGATGCAGCGATGAACGCCAATAGGGTAACTCGAACTAAATGTTTCATCTGTAATTCTTTTACAATTAATAACCTACATTCTGCGTATAATTTCCTTTTGCCCAATTCATTTGAGGTTGTGGTATGGGAAAATACTCGTCGCGCCCAGCAGTAAAGCGTGCAATACTCATCCAGGAGAATCTGTTTTTCTCAACGGCAAAATAGTCGTTCATCGTTTTCTCTAAAATCCCCCAACGCTGCAAATCAAAGAAACGGCGCCCTTCGCCCGCCATTTCCAAACGATTTTCCCATTGCATCGCCTTCCATGCGAACTCTTTATCCCAAGTACAATTAACCCCGGGTTTATAGGTTTCTACTTTATAGTTCAATATGGGTTTTCCATCGCTCATGACCAAACGTTTAGTACTATTGGCAGCACGTTCGCGAATTTTATTAATGAGTGGTAACGCATCATTCCAACGGTCGAGTTGAATAAGCACTTCGGCCTTCCATAGCAGTACCTCATCATAGCGAATCATCCGTTTGTTCATGGAGTTGAATTGCCATCCATCGTACAACAAGCAATTGCAATCTGGTGGAACCAATTCTTTAACGGATTTCAGGTAACCGTACTCTGCCGCATTCCGAATCCCGCTCTTTTCGAAAAGTAAATCCGTTTTATACTTCCAGGGCTGTCCTGGAGCAACGGCGGTATGACTAAACCTTGGATCGAATGTATGTTGACCAAAAAATACGGCATCGCCATCGGCATAACTACCTTGATTATAGGTATCAAAGAGCGGCAAACCATCAGCTCCCGTCTTAAATGCGTTTCCCATCGAATAGCTAATCTGATGAAAGCCACAACACTGGAATCCACCCCATTGGAAAGGGTGATTAAGCCCTTCGCTTCGATTAATTTTTCCTCCTGTAGAACTACCATCATCAATCGAATATTGGATTTCCCAAATAGATTCTTTTGTCTTGTTATCAAAATTGATATCAAAATTGTCCGCAAAATCAGCTTGCAGACCAACTTTTCCACCTTCCTGATTGGTTAATTTATCTAAGTAAACAAGGGCTTCCGCCAGTCGATCTTTATTAATGTTCACCACGGCATTCCGATCATCCTGTTCATAGGCCATAAACATCAATGTACGCGCCACCATAGCTGTTGCTGCATTTTTATCCACTCTCCCTTTTTCAGGCTGTGTTTCGGGGAGCAGATTCTCAGCGTCCTTAAAATCTGCCAATATCCGTTCCCATAAATACTGATCATTAGGCTGACTCCTATCCCTATTGGGAATAGCTTCAAATTCAGCCGAAGTTCCCACTACCGTTTCATCAATATAAGGCATATATTTAAAAAACTGTTTAAGCCGGAAATGCGTGAATGTCCGAATGAATTTCATCTCACCAAGGCGAGCATTTTTCTGCGGAAACTCTTCCTCGGAGATAATTTGAAGCCTTTGGATGGCCGTGTTACACCGCTGAATGATCTGGTAGGACACATACCATGGAAAGTCGAGCGGCCAGCCATTGGGATTCACATTTACGAATGTTTCCATAGTAGCCCATCCGTCACCATCCCATGTACCTCCACCCCCCTTATAGGAATCATCAGAACGCAATGAACCCGACCACCATGGTGCAAATGGCGAGTCCCATGATGGGATATCCGTCATCCGCGCATAAGCAGCCGTCACGAATCCTTCCATATCTTCCGGCTTTGTCAACAACGATTCGTCCAATACTTGTTTTGGGGCGATATCAAGAGCATCTGTACATCCCATTAGCCACAACGTGAAGGCAAAGGATAGTAAGGTAAATTTAAGCGATTTCATAATCTTGTATTTAGAAAGTAACGTTAATACCAAAAGTTGCATAAAATGGTGTTAGGTAGCCATAACCAGGCATTTCCGGATCGAAGCTAGTAAAACGATCCTTACCCCATGATTTTTTAAGGGTGAATACATTACGTGCAGAGGCATACAACCTAAGCCGCTGCATTTTCATTTTACTAGCGATGACGGATGGGAAGGTATAGCCCAACTCAATGGTTCGCAGCTTCAGGTACGACCCATCCTCCACAAAGTAACTCGAGAGACGATGTTCCGCATTTGTGGTGGAATTCGTTATTGCCGGAATCTCAGTATTTGGATTATCAAAATACCAAGCATCTAAAATACGCGTTGGGTGATTTTTTTGCGCCGGAACGGTAATATTCCACAAATCAGATTCGCGTTTCCAGACATTATCTACTTTATTGCCAAAAACACCTTGTAAGAACACATTAAGGTCGAAATTATGATAACTGAAATCAAAAGTCATCCCGCCAAAAAAATCTGGGTCTGTGATGCCTATATACGTACGGTCATTCAATTCTTCGATAACGCCATTGCCGTCTAAGTCTTTGTACCGAATCCGTCCGATAGCTTTACCAACCTGTTCAGGAGAGTTATCTACTTCTTCTTGTGTTTTAAATATCCCGTCAGCTACCAAGCCATATAGAATATTAGGCGTACGTCCTAACACCAGGTCGTTAATCCCGTCGCCTGGATATTTGTTGATAACGTTTTCAGGCAGACTCACAATTTTCGTTTTATAGGTACCTAAATTGGCCGAAATACTATACTGGAATGCATGTTTCGGATCGTTACGGTAGGTAATTTCAAATTCGACACCTCGGTTATTCATATCTGCGCCATTGATCCATGGTTCACCACCCTCGCCCATTGCAGCGATATAGGGTGTTTGCACCAAAATATCGGTTGTTTTTTTGAAATAGTAACCCACTGAACCGCTTATCCGATTATCCAAAAAGCCGAAATCAACAGCCACATCGGTTTGCGTAGTAGTTTCCCATTTCAAATCGGGATTTCCCAACCACGTTCTCCGATAACCCGAATATAGTGGTCCGGTTTCATTTCCCTCTATCGGATACGATGTTCCAAAATAATCGGTGGTAAACGGTGTGGACGTATAACCCCGTGGTAAACCTTGTACATTTCCATTGGCACCCCAACCCGCGCGAATCTTTAACTCCGAAAGCCAATCATACTTCTGCATGAAGGATTCGTTCTTTATACGCCACCCTGCCGAAAACGCTGGAAACACACCGTAGCGGTTGTTCGCCCCAAAGAGGGATGAGCCATCACGGCGCAGTGTGGCGGAGAGTAAGTAGGTATTTTTGTAAGCATAATTTGCTTTGCCAAACATCGATAGGTAAACATATTCATCTGCCGAGCTACCCAAGGAATATTTGGTGCCAGTTGTTACGCCGATATGGGCAAAATCGCGGTCTTCCAGGTAAACACCTTCCCTTCTTGCCGAAAATCCCTCTTGTACAAAGCGTGTATATTCTACTCCGGCTACAGCGTCAAGGCTATGATCGCCCTTGCTCATATTGTAAGATAAGGTATTGGTCCACACATAGCTAAGCGGATGGGATTGGCTGTTTCCCACATAATTCTCGCCAGCGCTGTTGCGACCGCCAGTTTCCGACCAAAGCTTGTCCAAGGTACGATTGTATGCGTTACCATAGTCAATGCCGAATTGCGTACGAGCGGATATTCCATTCCAAATTTTGAGATCGGCAAAGATATTTCCAATGACCTTCACATAATGGTTAATGTTGTCTTTACCATCAGTAAGTAACCGCACAGGGTTCGAAAAATCATCAAAACCAGCCGCACCAGCCCATCCACCATTGATATCATGCACAGGAACTGCAGGAGGATCAATCAATGCCCAGCGCATTTCATTGCCTCCCTTATACTGTAAATAGGATACAGCCAAGTTCTCACCTATTTTAAGTCGATTATCAATCAAACTATATTCTGTATTGGCACGAATAGAATACTGCCTGAAAAAGGTATTGATCTGCGTACCCTCATTATTGTAATAGCCCAACGAGAATAGGCTGCGAGATCGTTCCGTTCCGCTGGAAACAGTCAGCTGATGACTGGTCATCATTGCCGACTGCAGTATTTCATCCAGCCAGTCGGTATCAGATCCCTTCACCGTATGCTCTGAATTGAGCCACTCCGCAGGCTTTACCGCGTCTAATACCGGCCTTCCATTGGCATCCCGATGCCAAGTGAAATCATAGGTCGTTGGCAAGGACATGGGCAAACCATATACCGCTTCATCATACGCATATGCCCGAAACATAGCCGTTCCGTATTGCTCTGCATTCATCAAGGTAGGTTTACTCGTAACCGTGCTTAATGCCACACTACCATTATATTCTACAGTGGTTTGACCGTTCTTTCCCTTTTTCGTTTGGATCAATATCACCCCTCCAGATGCCCGTGCTCCGTAAATACTTGCTGATGCCGCATCTTTCAAGACTTGAATGGATTCGATATCCCCAGCATTAATATCCCGAAGATTTAAATTTTCTGTTGGCATACCGTCTAGTACAATCAAAGGTTTGACACCACCCGATAGAGACGAGATACCACGGATCTGTACACCAACACCTTCCGAAGGATCCCCGCCATTGGTAGTAATATGTACTCCGGCTAGTTTTCCCTGAAGCGATTTCATCGCATTTGCTGCCGGATTTTTGGCAATATCGCTTGCGCCTGCCATTACGATTGACCCGGTTAAATCTGCTTTCTTCTGGGTCATATATCCGGTATACACTTCTGCCTCTGCAAGCATATACTGGTCGTCTTCCATTGCCACATCAACGGTGGTCGACGTTTCAACAGGGCGTTCTATCGTCTTTTTTCCCGTATAAGAAAATACGAGTATAGCTTCTTCTGAGGTAATCCGGATTTCATAATTCCCGAGCTGGTTTGTTGTTGTTCCAACCGAAGTGCCTTTTACGCGGACACTAACGCCCGTAAGGGGTTCATTTGTACCTACTTCTGAAACTTTTCCGCGTACTACTCGCTCCTGTAGGGCGGCAAGGGGCTTACAAAACGCCCTAAATTGAACAACAAGACCCAAAAGCAAACAAAGCCATACAATCCTGTTCGTTGCAGTAAAAATAGTTTTCATAACTTAGTTAATTGGTTAACGGTTCTTCTTAAATCCTCTAAATACCTTAAATAATTTTCCTTAAACGATTAAGCATACTCATAATTCTTCTCTCTTATTTATTTCTATACATTCAATAAGCTTAAGAAAAAGGCAAATAATTAGTTTAATCGATTAAGCAAAAACATTACAATTGTTAGCAGAAGCCTGTATACTAAAAATTCATGTTAACAATTTATAATTGGTTTTCGGAACAATATTAAGCTTAATCGATTAAACAAACAAATTTTATTTATTTTTTTTGTTACGGACTTAAGATTGGGTATTTATGATACCAAAACCGCTACCATAGGCCATCCTAAGGATGGCCTAAAAATGATCAAAGATAAGGGGATGATAAAAGGTAATAAAGACTTAAATTCCTGAACCCACTGCCCGATCTAAATGGACATAGCCTCCATCTACATGAATTAACTGCCCGGTGGTATGGGAAGATCTTGGTGATAATAAAAAAATAGCCATCGACGCAATTTCAGCGGTAGTGGTCATACGCTGCTCCAAAGGGATTCTATTTGTTATTTTCTTTAATGTTTCTTCGGGATTTTCTAAGGTTTGAATCCAGCTATCATATTGTGGAGTAGCGCATTCGGCTACAACAATAGCGTTAACCCGAATGCGGTAAGGCAGGAGTTCGACTGCCCATTCACGTGTTAATGCATTCCTTCCACCATTGGAAGCGGCATAGGCCGAAGTTCCCCCCTGCCCCGTTTCGGCAGTTTTGGAACTGATATTCAAAATGACTCCTTGCTGTGCTTTTAATGAAGGTAAGGCATAGTGTGCCATTAAATAATAATGAACCAAGCTATTATGCAAACCATTCATAAAAGCCTCATACCCCCCATGCTCTAAACTAACACCATCATTAAGACCAGCATTATTAACTAAACCGTCTATCTTTCCGAACTGGTCAAGTACTACTTGAACAGCCTGCTGACAGGCCTTCGGATCCGTTAATTCTGCTTCAACAGGAAAAGCAACGCCTCCATTTGCTTTAATTGCCTCTGCTAAGGCCAAATTATCAGGCATTTTACGTCCTACAATAATGGGTATTGCTCCTTCTACGGCTAGCGCTTCCACAATTCCTCTCCCAATACCTTTAGCCCCTCCGGTAACCATAATAACTTTATCTTTTATTAGTAAATCCATTTTTTGGTTATTCGTTGTTCGTTCTTCGTTGTTGGTGCTTATAGCCTATTGCTTACAGCTTATAACCTACAACCTATAAAATCGTTCTGCATTTTTACACCAAATCATTTCTTGTTCATCTACTGATAGTTTTGTCAAGTGCTTATCCAGCAATTCGACAACTTGCTCATATTGCGCAGCGAGCAAGCATACCGGCCAATCGGAACCGAATAGTAAGCGTTCAGGGCCAAAAGTATCCAACAGATGATTGATATAAAACGTAAAATCGCTGGCCTTCCAATGTTTCCAATGGGCTTCTGTAACCATTCCTGAAAGTTTACAGTACAGGTTTGGGTATTTTGCCAAGGTTTTTATTTCCGATGCCCAGGGTTCTGTTTTCTTTTGTACAACATAGGGTTTAGCCAAGTGATCGATTACAAAACGTTGGTGCATGCTGAAATGATCCATAAATTTGATGACCGTATGCAGCTGTTTAGGTTTTACCAGCAGATCATAGGAGAAATCAAACTTATATAATGCCGCTACTCCCCGAATGAACGTAGGGCTTAGCATAAAATGCGGATCCGATTCAGCCTCTAAGATATGCCTAAATCCCTTAAGCCTAGGAAAAAGGCTAAGATGGGCCAATTTCTCTTCAATGTGCACATCTTTTAAATCTACCCACCCTACTACTCCTTTAATAAAAGGATGTTCCTTTGCCAGATCTAGTAAAAAATGAGTTTCAGCAAGCGACTGGTCCGCCTGTACCGCAATGCATCCGGAAACGCCATTAGCTCGCAATAAAGGGGCTAAGTCAGCTGGTAAAAAGCTACGCTGGATGACGGCCATATTACCGGTTATCCAAGTATCCTTTACCGGATCGTAATTCCAAAAATGTTGATGTGCATCAATGCGCTCCATAAGCCTTTACTACTTGTCTGGAAGTTCCCAAACCATCAGCGCCTAATTCAACCACATCACCTGGCTTTAAGTAAACCGGTGGCTTAAAACCTAAACCAACCCCTGCAGGTGTTCCAGTGGAGATGATATCGCCCGGTAAAAGGGTCATAAACTGACTAATATAAGATACGATATACGGAACATTAAATATCAGATTTTTGGTATTACCATCTTGCATGAGCTGGCCATTAACGCTAAGCCATAAACGAACATTATTGATATCTTCTATTTCGTCTTTAGTAGCCAAAAATGGTCCTACGGGTGCAAATGTATCACATCCTTTTCCTTTATCCCAGGTTCCACCGCGCTCTAACTGATATTCTCTTTCAGAAACATCATTATGTAAAACATAACCGGCAACATAATCCATCGCATCACTTTCGCTTACATAACTTGCTTTCTTGGTTATTACGATACCAAACTCCACCTCCCAATCGGTTTTAACAGAACCTTTGGGAAGAATAATATCGTCATTCGGTCCAACCAATGAAGTTGTTGATTTCATAAAAATAATAGGCTCTGCCGGTATCGGTGCATTTGTTTCTGCAGCATGATCCTTATAATTGAGCCCTATACAAACAATTTTAGAGGGACGGGCAACCGGACTGCCTAATCGCGTTCCTTCTGGGATTTCCACTAAAGTCGTTTCATTGGCCTTAACAAACTCCTCTAACCGGGCTAGTCCATTGTCCTCGAAAAATGCTTCATTATAATCGCCGCCTAAAGCTGATACATCAAAATTTTTTCCTTCTAATTGTACACCTATTTGTTCACGGTTAGGCTCACCATAGCGTATTAGTTTCATTTCTTATGCGTTGTGCGTTAATTATTCAACTTAATAAACCCTCCATCTATGGGATAGTCATTTCCGGTTATAAAATTCGCTTCATCGGAGCATAAATATAAGGCTAATTTTGCGATTTCTTCGGGTTTCGCCATGCGTCCAATGGGTTGACTTGCTGCTAATTTAGCAAACATTTCTTCCTCTTTTCCCGGATAATTCTTCGCAATAAAGCCATCGACAAAGGGTGTGTGCACCCGAGCTGGCGAAATGCTATTGCATCGGATTCCGTCACTGATATAGTCTCGCGCTACGGATAAGGTCATAGCGGCAATAGCACCTTTACTCATGGAATAAGCAAAACGATCAGTAATTCCAACCTGCGCTGCAATAGAAGCCAAATTGAGTATAACGCCACGTTGCTGTTTTTTCATCAAGGGAATTACACTAAACAAAGCATTATAGG
The DNA here is from genome assembly GCF_039542865.1 of Olivibacter ginsenosidimutans. NCBI lineage: Bacteria > Pseudomonadati > Bacteroidota > Sphingobacteriia > Sphingobacteriales > Sphingobacteriaceae > Olivibacter > Olivibacter ginsenosidimutans. The sequence continues at coordinate 82,068 of NZ_BAABIQ010000042.1, forward strand.
CTCCCTTTACGTTAATACGATATACGCGCTCAAAATCTTCTTCCAAACAGTTTTCCAAGTTGCCAACGTGTGCAATTCCCGCATTATTGACTAAGATGTCAACCCTACCGATTGCGCGGATAACCGCAAGTACTTCTTTTTGATTACTTACGTCCACTGCATGCGAAAATGCCGTAGCTCCTGTAGCCTGGATTTCGTTAACTACCGATGATGCAGCAGCTTCATTCAACTCCAGTAGATGCACCTCAGCACCTTGCTGTCCAAAGAGTAAGCTAATGGCCTTTCCGATACCACTTCCCCCTCCGGTAATAATTGCTTTTTTTCCCGATAAATCAAACATATGGTTAGTATTTAGTACAAAGTACCCTGTATTTAGTATTTTCTATATAGTTAACACGCATCGCTCATCAGTTTCCTCCCTATTAAAAAGCGCCTCTCTCACAACGGACAACTCGCAACTCACTCACTATAAAGAGACGCCCCGCCTCCACGGAATAAAATCATCTTGGCCTAATTTAACCGCCTTGGGTGTTTGCTTTCCGCTCGCCACGTCGATCACATACGCTAAAATACGTTCTGCCACTTGTTCTATCGTTTCAGTACCCTCAATAATGGTTCCGCAATTGATATCAATAATATCCGGCATTTTTTCATAGGTCTTCGTATTCGTCGAAAGCTTAATCACCGGGACAATAGGGTTACCTGTAGGTGTTCCTAAACCCGTTGTAAACAAGACCATGTTGGCTCCGGCAGCTACTTCTGCTGTTGTGCTTTCTACATCATTTCCTGGCGTGCATAACAAATTTAATCCAGGTTTATTAGCCAGCCCAGGATAGTCTACCACCGACTGAACAGGTGACGTACCCCCCTTTTTAGCAGCTCCGGCAGATTTAATAGCATCGGTAATCAATCCATCCCGAATATTTCCTGGCGAAGGATTGGCATAAAAACCGCTTCCATCTTGTTCTGCTTTCGCATTATATGTCCGCATGAGCTCCATAAAATGTAAAGCGGTCTGTTCATCCACGCAACGATCACTTAATTCTTGCTCCACCCCGCACAGTTCTGGAAATTCAGACAGAATAACGGATCCACCCATCGTCACGACCATATCAGACACGTAGCCCAAGGCGGGATTGGCCGAAATACCTGAAAAACCATCTGAGCCACCACACTCCAAACCAATACATAATTTATCCAAAGTAGCTGGTTCCCGCTCCTGCATATTTGCTTGCACCAATCCAGCAAAGGTATGTTTTAGTGCTTCCTGTAAGAGTACCTTCTCTGAACCCACTTTTTGCTGCTCAAAAATGTACAAAGGTTTATCGAAATTCGGATCGCGCTTGAATAATTCCTTCTTCAAAATGCTTGCCTGCGCATGCTGACAGCCTAGGCTAAGTACCGTTGCTCCAGCAACGTTGGGATGAACAATATAGCCGGCAAGTAAACCGCATAAGGCTTCTGCATCCATACGTGTACCTCCACAACCCATATCGTGATTAAGAAACTTGATTCCGTCAATATGGGCGAACAATTTATGTTCTGGTCGACGCACATGATCCATATGTAAATCAGCCGCCAAAATCTGCTCAACGGAGGCCCCTGCTTGATATAAGGCGATCAATTGATCTACTTCTGGCTCATAGCTTTTAGGTTTTTTAAAGCCCAACTTCTGTTCAAAGGCTTCTTTCATAACAAGCACATTTCGGTTTTCACAAAAAACCAAAGGAATCACCAACCAGTAATTTGCCGTTCCTACCGTTCCATTACTTCGATGATATCCTAAAAAGGTGCGATCTACAAAATGGGAAACATCGGGTTTATGCCAATCTAATTTTCTTCTACCCAACTGAAAATCATTTGCCGCATGATGGATGTTCTCCGTTGTAATGACCTCGCCTCTTAGTAATGATCGATTGGTCTTTCCCACCAATACACCGTACATATAGATTTCAGCCCCTTCTCCCAAAGGTTCGATCGTAAACTTGTGTTTTGCGGAAACCTTTGTCGGTAACACAAAATGTCTTCCCTCAAAATGAATCTCTTCTCCTTCAGCTAAATCCTGCAGTGCTACTAACACATTATCTATAGGATGAATCTGTAAATATTTTTTTATCATGGTCCATATTATCTTTTAAGTTGCCTTTGTGCGTTACGAGCCCTACCGTATTTACAATTCACTGATCACTTATCGACTCTTCTCAATTATAACGCTTTAACTACTCAAAACTATCTGATTTCTACTACCTCATATCTAAAGCTTAAAAATCTCTTTCATCAACAACCACTTTTCACCTGGTTTTGCTTGTGGCAAAGCCTGCTGATACGTCCACATCAATTCTTCCCACTCCTGTATCTTCGGATTTTTTGCATCCATAGTCGCTTTATATGCAAAACTAAAATGATCCTCTACCTGCATCGTCATAAATAAACGGGTACCTAAACGATAAATATGCATGTCGATAATACCCGAATCTAGTATAGATTGTTTTATTTCTGGCCATACCGCTTTATGATAACGCTCGTATTCGTCAATCAGTTTTTCATCATTCTTTAAATCCAGTGTTAATGCATATGTTTTCATTATGATACGTAAAAAGTAAAACAGCGTAAAGCACAAAGCTTAAAGTGTAAAACCAAAGTTACTAAAGAAGTCCTGATCACTATAGTAAACTGTACCGGCACGCACAACTCGTAACACACAATTAAAAAGTCTTAATACTTAACGTATATACCTACATCTTATAACCTCTTAACCCATAATACCCTACCACCACAAAGCACAACAAAGGTAAAATATACGCAATCTGTATGCTGTTAGCAGCAACAGAAACAAGCCCCATCAACAAAGGTATAACTGCTCCTCCAATAATCGACATCACCAAAAAAGAAGCCGCTATTTTGGTTTCTTCGCTTGAAAGTCCATGAATGCCCAGTGAAAATATGGTAGGATACATGATGGACATAAAAAAAGGCACCGCAACCAACGCGTACAAAGCGATTACTCCTGATGAGCTCACCGCAACAACAAGTAGACATGAGCAAATGAAGCCATATACAGCTAACAAAGCTGACGGATGCACATACTTCATTAGAAATGTGCCACTAAAGCGTCCTAACATAAATCCAACCATAGCTACCGAACCAAAAAGATAGGCTGCATTCTTCTCTCCCATATCGGCTACCTGATGGGCATAACGAATGAAAAAACTACCTACCCCTACTTGTGCACCAATATAAAAAAATTGGCTCACTACCGCCCATAAAAAATGTTTATGTTTAAATACGTTTAACGAAAAGTTTACACCTACAGCATGTGTATGATCTGCTTCTTCATTTTCCCCTTCCGGCAATTTTGTTAGCACAAACAACAATAGTAAGACCAATACGACCCCAGCGATAATCAGATAAGGAATTTTAACCGTATTTGCTTCTGACTGTAAATAGGTATTTAATTGCCCTTGTCCCATAGCTGCTAATTCTTCCGGGCTGTGCTCAATTCCAGACAAGATAAATTTCCCCCCTAAAACAGGTGCTACCACCGCACCCAAACCATTAAAGGATTGTGCGAAATTAAGTCGCTGCGTTGCCGTTTCCTTATTACCCAACACCGAGATATACGGGTTGGCTACTGTTTCCAGAAATGTAGCGCCTGCTGCAATGACAAAAATGGCCGACAAGAAGATGAGATAGCTACGTGCTGAGGCCGCGGGAATAACCAGCAAAGCACCTATGGCGTATAAAGCAAGTCCCCATAATATCCCTCTTTTATAACCATAACGCTGCATATATAGTCCGGCTGGAATGGCGACTACAAAATAACTAATGTAGGCCGATGTATCAATTAATGAAGATTGTAAATCATTTAGTGCAAAAGCTTTTCGAAGATGTGGAATTAAAATAGGATTGAGATTATGTAACAAGGCCCATAAAAAAAACAAGGAAGTTACCAAAACCACGGGTATGAGCATGCTCTTTTTTGACATAAAATAATTTGAGGTTCAGTTTTTAAAACAATAATTCCATTTGCATTGGTAAAGCCTAAGACAAATTACGCCATTTCGTGATGGAAATCTCTTGCTCATTTTAGCCAACTATTCAGTTATTTTAGCATATTTAACTTATATTTGCTCAGACAACTGACTATAAGACTTAATAAAGTCTGGTAACATCTTTCAAAATAATAAAAATGGCTATCGCATAAATTACCCAAAGGGGCATAAACACCTTATCTCGGCTGAAGTGGCAACGTCTTTCCGACGCTACACTCGATATGACGAGAAACGTGCTAGTATTTAGGTAAATTCCCGATAGACTTACAATAAAAATAGACGAGTAATTATTTACAGATGAAACCTCAACTACTAAAACTGAGTACGGCCCCAACACAGTCGTTCAGTGTACGGCAAGATTTTGTACCTTACATCAATAATCGATGGCACTACCACGCAGAAGTAGAATTGATTCATTTTTATAGCGGAAAAGGGACTCAATTTATCGGCGACCAAATGAACCACTTTCAGGCGGGAGACATTGTATTAGTAGGCTCTCAACTTCCCCATTATTGGCGCTTTGACGAGCATTACTTCGATGAAAATAACCAAGACCATGCTGATGTCCGTGTTGCGCATTTCAATGAGCACTTTTGGGGAAGGGATTTTTTAGAGCTTCCAGAAAATCTAGCCATTAAACAATTGCTGGAAAAAGCGAAGCGAGGGATTCAAGTAACTGGTCCTGCGAAAGTAACTGTGGCACATTTACTGGAAGAACTACTGCATTCAGAAGGAACGAAACGCATCATTTTTCTCATGGAAGCGCTACGTGCTATTGCTGATAGTTCTTACCAATTAATCTCTTCGATCGGATTCCATCCAAATTTCCAAGATGAAGAAAAACGACGAATTAACAATATATTTGATTATACCCTTGGCAACTTCCGTCAAAAAATAAGTTTAGAAGATATTGCTGTAATTGCTGGCGTAAGTGCTAATTCTTTCTGTCGTTACTTTAAAGCAAAAACAGGAAAAACATACTCCAGGTTTCTTTTAGAAATACGGGTGGGGCATGCCTGTAAACTTTTAATCGAAAATAAAATGAGTGTCAAGCAGCTCTGCTATGAAAGTGGGTTTAATAATTTCGCCAGCTTTCATAAATACTTTAAACAGATTACAGGAAAAAGCCCTTTGGCTTATCAAAGGGCTTTTCTCGAGCGGACATAATTCACAAGGCGCCTGTTTTCGGTAGGCAAAGACAAAGGCAGCTCATCAAGTTACCTTGATCCGTCACATATCCCTCTAAAGTAACCAATCGACTCCGCAATACCTGCTAACGGATCTTTCATATCTTTTTCATATTCCAAACCACAGGTTCCGGTATACTTAATCTTCCGCAATGTCTTTACAAAGGCCAAAACATCGATTACTCCCCGATCCAATTCGCAGGTAGTACCTTCATTTTTTGCTGCAGTAACATTCTTTAAATGCATGTCAAAAATTCGGTCTTTGTATTTATTAATATCATTAATGAGATTTTGGCCATCCCGCGTATTGTGTCCGATGTCCAGGCATAGGCCCATTCTTGGATCCAGGTCTTTCACTAAATTATAGACTACCGTAGCATTGGGATATAACTTATCTTGCGGACCATGATTATGGATAGCAAAGTGAATATCATATTCTTTAGCTTTTTCGGAAACATAGGGCAGATCTTCGTGGTTAGGGATACCAATAAGCAAATTAACGCCTACACGTTTGGCATAATCAAAAGCCTTATCGATTTCTTCTTTTGTTTTCATATAAATGGGACCTACACCATATCCGGTTACGCCAGATGCCTTTAGTTTAGCGTGAAAAGCAGCAATCTGCTCATCCGTACTATTCAAAGGCAAATGAAAATCCTTAATACACAGATAGTGCACATCTACTTTTTTCATCATAGCTAAAGACTCATCCAAATTAAAATGCAGGAAGCTATAACCAGCCATCCCTAATTTAAAAGAATCTTCTTTAGCCGCTGCCTTATCGGTAATCGCTGCATGTAACGCTTGAGGAGCTCCTACCAATGTACTGGCGACAACGCCTAAAGCGCCCTTTTTCAAAAAATTTCTTCTCGTATCCATAATTTATTTTTCTTGTTTTGCTAATTCCAATGCTTTGGTTGTAGTATAGTATTTCGCCAGCATATTGGGCACTTCCCAATCGGGCAGTTGTTTCTTCGTGAGGTAAGAGAGGTAGTTCTGGGTAACCTGACCAAAATGTTGTTCATGTACCGTCTTCAATTCTTCAGGTATGGTAATCTGATAAAATCCAGGCTTTAATTTTTCTATACCAATGCCCTTATACTTGGTGGTAACTTCTGTGATGGCTTGCTTTAAGGTTTCTTCGAAATTGCGATCAGCTGAATTAATCGCTTCTACATAAAGTACGGGTTTATATCCTTGCTCTTGGCCCTGTTTAATAATCAGGTTGGCATGTGTTCCGCGCATAATTGAATAATGGGTATCACCCGTACCCTTTGGCGGCTCAAAATTCCATTTTACAATAATGCGAGCATGTACCCCCTTAATGGTATAATTAATTTCGCCATTTGCGTAAACACCAAGCTCACCCTTATCATTGATATTTGCTTTTAAATTCTCCGGAAAGTCTTCCTCAGTGGCTTTTTTAAATTGAGCAGCCGTTAACCAGGTAGGCCATCTTTTTGCCGCCAATACATCGATGTCTTTTCTATAGTCAATAATCTGCTCCGGAAAACCTTCCCATTGCACGAGGTCTACTAAATGAGAAGTCACATCCACAATCCCTTCGCCCTGTTTGGTCACATCAAAGAACCAAGACGGTCTGGTGAGAGGTTTACCGGCAACTTCTTTAAAAAAGTGATGTACACTTTCTTTCGTAATGGCTGGTTCTGCTGTTGTTCCCTTTTGTAGTTCACCAAAGAGCGCTTTCACTTGCGAAAATTCTTTCTGTAAGGCGGTTGTTACCTCAAAGCGCTCGGTCATGATGTCGTATAAGAGCACATTCTTTTCTTTCGCTTTAGCAAAAGCTTTTTCTAATTTTTGAAATCCTGCCACATCGATTACCACAGGTTTATCAGCCAACACGTTAAACCCAGCATCGATAGATTGGGTAATGTAATCGATCTTACGTTGATTATCGCCCGCCAAAACAACAACATTCCCCTTTTTCTCCTCGATCATCTTCTGAACGTAGTCATCTCCAGTGTAAACTTCTTCCTTCCAGTGTGTCGGATCGGTTGCCCTGGTGTTAAAGCCATCAATCAGGCTCAAATGAGCTTGCAAATCTTTACCATCGTTTGGAGCATAAACATGCACAGTACTGTCCACATTGGGATACATCGATTTTTGTACCAAAGCCGCATGGAAATGCCCTGGATCTAGTGTAATTAAACGGATCGTATTCGCATCGGCTTCTTGTTGGTCTTTAGTCGATTGATTATTACACGCTGCGATTACTCCTCCAAACAGCAGGAATCCAGCTACTTTCATAAATTTGTTTTTAAACATCTGATTTTAATTGTTCTTTATCCTATCAAGTATCAAGACATAAGTATCAAGACTTTTGTACTTTTTGCCGATTGCGCGTGCTTATAGCCTATAGCTTATCGCCTACTGCCTTTTTTACCATCCCTTCGGGAGGCAGGCTTTTTAATTTTTCAACCTTTCACATGTTCCGTACCGTAGGGAAAACGTTGTGGCCTAGACAGCATCGTGTTAGCTTCTTCATCTCCTATGAATTTTTCCGTTTTAGTATCCCACCTGAGTTTCCTACCGAGTTTCATAGCCGTATGGGCTACTAAACAGGCCGACCCAACGTGCTGCGCCACTTCAACAGGACTTATCGTAGGTTTTCCATCTCGAATACACTCTAACCAATTGGTATGCTGTTCTGGACTTTCATACAGATGAATTTCATTAGGCCCGATTTCCGAAGTTAGTATTTTTTTATCACTAGCCGTAAACGCCTCATGGCTTTTTCCATCCGAAGCAGCTGTCGGATCCGATGCCGTCACCCCTACATCACCTCTCGAAACAAATATCCAACCGTCCGTTCCTTCAAAACGGATACCATTGGGAAAAGTATCTTTCACTTCAACCTGTACATTATTCGGATATAAGGCATGAATCTCATATTTGCCATGCACATCCCATAGGCCCGACGTTGGAAACTCGGCCTTTCCTTCTATTTCGATTGGCCCACTCAACTCCGTATCCATACCCCAATGCGCGATATCAAAATGGTGTACACCCCAGCCCGTAATCATGCCTGCACCAAACTGTTCACAACGTAACCATCCTGGCCTATCTCCATTTATCGCCTTTTGGGAATGTACGCGATCTTCAGTATAATACACTTCTGGAGTGGATCCTAACCACATATCGTAATTTAAATTCGGAGGTACCGGCATTTTGGTAGTGTTACCCCCCGGTGGGTCAATAGGCAGTCCGATTTTGACGCTTTTCAGCGTTCCAATTCGTCCATTTCTAACCAATTCGCATGTCCGCTTAAATTGTGGCCACGGATGAATGGATCGTTGTTGAGATCCTAATTGAAATACGACACCAGCTTTTTTTACCGCGTCTGCCATGGTACGGCCTTCCTGAATGGTTAAAGAAGTTGGTTTTTGTAAATAAATATGTTTCCCAGCCAAGGCAGCTTCCATAGCCGGTTGCGCATGCCAATGATCGGGTGTGCTAATCACGACAGCGTCAATATCTCCTGAGGCAATTAAGTCCTTATAATCAGCATAAGTTTTTACCGTTATCGTTTTCCCAAAGTTATCTAAATGTCGCTTCTCAATCCACGCTTTCCCCTGTTTTAGCCGATTACTATCCAAATCGGCCACCGCAGCAACCGTTACATAATCGTGCTTCATTACTTCGGGCAAATCGTGTGTCATCCCGATACGTCCAAAACCGATCTGCCCTACATGTATACGGTTACTTGGTGCATTTTTTCCAAAAACCGAAGCCGGAACGATGGTTGGAAAGGTCGCAGCTGTAAACAAAACAGCCGAACCCTTAACGGATTGCTTAATAAATTTACGGCGAGTCAATTGGTTTGTTTTCATCCTATACGTGTTAAATGGTTAGCCTTTAATTCTTTAGGATACTTTTAATTGCTGTTCACTAAAGGGTCATCCCCCATATGGGCATGGGCTTTATGATAATCTCTTCCTTGTTGATTACCGATTACCCAGATAATACCACCTAAAATATGTTTTTGAAAATCTGGATCATCGTAGTCTTCCTTTTGATGCCCTAGAGAAGTATACCACGATCGGCCTCCATCAAATTCATGACACCATACCGAAGGAAATTTATTGCCAAAGGTTATTGGACGACGCTCGCGTACACGATCAATCGTTGTTAAGTCATTTACAGCAATTACATGTAAATTCACCTCCATTTCTTTCAAATAATAACATTCATCCGTAACTCTTTTCCAAACTTGAGGTAAATGCGCAACGGAAGGATGGTTTCGATCAATCAGATTAACCGAGAATGACTGACCGGGTTCATGCCAATCAAATGTCCCTCCTAACAACTGTTTAAACCACGGCCAATTCCGTTCCGTACCAGCCGCGGAGTGGATGCCGACAAAACCTCCGCCCGCTTGAATGTAACGCATCAACGCTATTCGTTGCGCATCATTGTCGAATACCGTATTGTTTGTATTGGAAAAAATAAGTGCATCGTATTGCTTTAAATTGTCATCCGTAAAATCAGCTGGATCATCACTCACATCGACGACAAAGCCTTTACTGGACGCAAGCGACTGAATGGCTTTTACAGAATTACGAATATTGTCATGCACAAATCCCTTCCCATTCTTGGTATATACCAATATTTTAACCTTTTTCCACTGTATCGTTTGTCCGTAAACAAAAGGCGTGATGCACAATAACGTTAAAAACAGCGTGATTTTTAGAAACAGTTTCATAATAGCACATTAATTAGTTCGTTTTTTATGAACATGCACTCTTCTCTGCATGATAAAAACATGCTGAAACAGCCAGAAAAGCGGCAAAGATTTATCGGAATCATTCGTTTTTCACCATAATAATTACTAAACATTGGCGTTATTTTTGATCGTTCACACGGGTTTTAATCAGTTGGTACTATGTCCAATCATCTATAATGTCCTTTAAGTACCTCTACAATAATAAGGATAGCCTTACATTTTTACAGCACATTTAGGGTTAAAAATTAACGATAACGATGTAGTAAAAAAGCGATTACAAATTTATAGGTGTTTATTGAACACGTTTTAGTTCGAAAAACCAAAATTTAATACCATTTATGCCCAATAAGCCCAGCACGATAAAAGACATAGCTAAGATGCTGAATATTTCCGTTTCGACCGTATCAAAAGCACTGCACAACCATCCTAATATTGGAGCTATTACTAAAGAACGCGTATTATCCACAGCTAAACAACTGAATTACATCCCAAACAAAACAGCTATTCATTTTAAACAACAAAAGACATTTACCTTAGGGATTATTGTACCAACTTTACTTGACCATTTTTATACCATTGCTGTTGATGGTTTTGAAAAAGTTGCATCTAATGCAAAATACACCGTGCTCATTGGTCAAAATCAGGAAAGCTTTCAACGCGAAAAAGAGCTCGTTTCGGTTATGCAAAGTAACCGTATTGATGGTCTACTTATAGCCATTTCCAAAGAAACAGATAACCTCGATCACCTTCGTAGATTAGAGCAATCCGGCATACCAGTGCTATTTTTTGCCCGCAAACCGATTAATGAAGTCTATACCTGTATAAGTAGTGATGTTTATCGGGCAGCCAAAGATGCGGTAGATTTATTTGTGAGCAGGAATCATCGCCGTATTGCTTTCATTAACGGTCCCAGCCATTGGACAACCAGTAGAGATCGTTATCTCGGCTACCGAGATGGACTGTTAAAAAACAAGCTTCCCATCGTCAAAGATTTAATCCGTGAAAGCGATCTTTCTACACCTAACAATTATAAAGCTTTGCGTGAATTGATGCAATTACCAAATCCGCCTAGTGCCATACTGCTGTTTAAAGACTATCTCATGCTCGATGTAATGACCTGCCTGCGCACTGAGTTTCCGGCATATTACCCTTCAACCGAATTGATCGGCTATGGTGCACTACCTTTGTTTAGCCATTTTGAACACCCCCCTCTAGCGTCTCTCAAAGAACAACCTTTCGAAATTGGCGCTAAGGCAGGTTCGCTGTTACTGGAATGGATTGACCATCCACAACAGGAACGAAAGCCTCAGCTTATTTCTTTGCCCTGTAAATTAACTTTATTTTAACGAACTCCTTTTTCAATACCTTAGGGCGAACTTTTTGCGAATTCTTTCCAATATTTTTCTGCCTCGCTGGCCGTTAATGCACCGTCGAAGACAATTAAACGATAATGTAGCGTATATTGTTTATGGGGTAACAACACCCAATCTTTATTTTTGGTAGGTGAAAAATTAAAAAAAACATCTCCTTTTCCATTGGTTCCCGGGGGCCATACCCGAATGGGTTCCGGATGATTGAAATTATTGGGATAAGACAGAAACAGAATCCCTGCATTTGCATTATCTGTCATACCGGAAACGATTGCCCAGCGCTCCAAAGAACCATCAGCGTCTTTTCTGTCTTTACCGCTTGACGTTAATAGCGTACTGTTTTTATCCGTCCACTGACCAGTCGCCCGGAACCCTAATCCCCCATATCGATACTCTTTAAGCGTCACGGTATCGTCACCCACAACCGATAGGGTAGAATTTATCGTACATTCGTACCGCTTATCATCTATCGGCGTAATGTTAACCTCCCAATCTTCATCGATTAGCTGCTGTTCCTTTCCCAATTCTGGAAATATCATATGCGCCTGTTTAACACTGAATCCAATGGTCTTGCCCGAGTCTTTTATGCGGTTAAATTTCACAAAGCGTACCGTTCCCTGCTTGTCACCTAGATTCCAAAGATCGTATACTTTCCCTTTATATTGAACTCTTGTCCACGGATTCCATAATCCGAAATGGTGATAATGATCCGGGGCTTGAATACGCGTTAGCGTTCTTCCTGACAACGTATTTAAGGGATGAATGAAACCAGATCTCCGAAAGGCGCTATCCACACCGGCAGGAGGATACACCTCTTCATACTGATAACCTAACAGGTAATGGCCCTGTTTGTCTATCAATTTTAACACCCCGTTTTCTTTTCTTACTTGCTGTGCAAAGACGCCATTGAACGTTAGCATCAATAACACGATTAGGTAGTTTCTCATGCCATTTCGTTGTTTATAATATATGAAGGTAGTTTTTATCTTATATTCCTGCAAACCTTCTGTGCATTTGTTAATGCACAACTTCCTCTTCTGTCTTTTCCGGTATTTCCTCCAAAGGCGGAATATTGCTTTCCGAGCCTGCATAACCTTGATTTTGGTTAATATGGCCCAAGGTATTGGCATTAATTACCGCAATTGGAATTGGCCAAAGCACATGATAAGGACTCATTTTATAAGTAATTCCGATTACCGTAGTTACCCCTTTATTATAAAAATCTGTTTTTGCCATTACGCGGTCATAGAAATAATTGTTCGTAGAAAAATTATTGAGCGAGTATGTCTTACCATTCTCCGCCGCTTTACCCGTTTTGGCAAAAATATAGGCTATGCGTGTCAGCTCAGTTTTTCTCGGTTCTTCATAATAAAGCTCCCGGGCACGCTCATCCAATATTGTAGCCATATTCACCTGTGCTGCAGTGATCGGTGCAGCGTGAGCGCGCACCCTTACTTTATTCATATCGGCTGCTGCACTTGCTAAATCTCCTTTCCAGAAATAAGCCTCTGCGCGCAAAAGATAAGTTTCTGCCAAACGGAAAATATACCAATCGGTGTTTCCTCCGGTAGGCTGTGTCCGTGTAGGATCTTCAACAAATAATTTATAATGCGGCCAGCTGAACCAGTGCCGTATCGTATCGCTCACCAATAAACCTCCTCTGGCATTTCTATATTCCAAATGTTTACCATAGTAGGGATCGCCCGCCTTTTTGAGATCGGGGTTATTATACACCAGATCTTCCATGCGCATCCAATTTCCAGGAGCATGCCGTAGGTCATCCTTATCGCTCCAAATTCCCTCCTGACTGTAATAGGTAGGACGTAGACGTCCAATACCCCGCCCGTAGGTTTCAACCTGTGGAATTTCCAATTTATCTTTATCAGAGGTGCCGCTTTTGCCGCTAGGTGTAATAACACCTGAGTTAGACCAATAAGGCACCCCATTACGCATACTCTGGATACCTCCATCGACATTCCCTGATAAGTTCAATCGGTCAATAACCAATAGTAATGCTTCCGTATTACTCGCTAGCGATTTATTTTCCGGTCGATGCAAATCCCAAATGACGTTTTTAGACTGGTCTGCAGCATCCTTTCCAAAACGTTCAGTCATCAGACGGTACATGCCTCCATCGATAACCCGACTCGCTGATGCGATAGCATCGTCAAACAAGCCTAATGCTAAATTTACTTTAGTCAACAGATGACTTACGGCGCCTTTTGTCACTTGCCCCTTGTTTACTGCATCTGGTACCCATTGTTCAGCAAATTCCAAATCAGCTTTTATTTTTTGTAAAATCACCTCTCGTTTCGTGGTAAAATAATCCAACTTCGGCTTCTCGATAACGTCGTCTACAAAAGGCACATCTCCAAATTGTTGCGTTAATCGATAATAGTGAAAAGCACGGTGGAAATAGGCTGCTCCCAATAAATGGTTTCGATCTTCTTCCGATGCGTAATCCTTCGGTTGATCGATGTATTTGATGGTGGTGTTCGCATAACGAATGCCTTTATATCCTTCTATCCAATACCAGCCCACCTTATTATAATCCGTATTGTTCAATTGAGCGTCAGGCGTAATAGCTAAATCCAAGTTCTGAGCTGGACCTGGTTTGTCGGTCGTTCCCTCAACAGCTACTTCTGAAAAAATATCTTCTGTCACGATAGGTGGGGCATCGCCGTAAAATTCTTGCCTCAGATTACTATCACAGGCCGCAATAGTAGCCCAAAGGCCGTCCGCTGTATTGAATGTCTTATCTGGTGTATAAAACGATAATGGTTTAGGTTCTAAGTAGTCTCTTTTACAAGCAAAGGGCATCAATAAGAGTGATCCTAATGCAACAAAAAGCAGTTTGTTCTTTTTTATAATGATGTTGTTCATTTTCTTCATTTTTTTTGTACACAATCTATTCAAGTTTCCGACTATTATCAGTCCAGGTACATGATTTTTTAATCATACATACATCAGATCAAAGCGTAACATCAACACCGAAGGTAAATGTCCGTGGCGTTGGACCAACCCCTTGATCAGGATCCCATTCCGGATCCCACAACTGCCAGTCCTTTTTATAAATTGCCGCATTTCTTACATTAAAGAACAGTCTAAGATTATTGACATGATACCGTTGAATCCAATGGCTTGGCACAGTATACGCTAAAGAAACGTTATCTAGACGAATAAAGGATCGATCGCGGTAAACGTTAAAGCCGGTTGCACTACCTTCATTCGAACCAATGCGGGCCCATTCGGTAGATTGGTTTTCAGGAGTCCAATAGGGATAGACATAGGCATTCATCCGATCAGGGAAGCCATTTCGACTTTTCATTTCATTAAAGGTAGCCTTATGCCCCCACAAGGAGTAAATCATAAAAGAAAAGCTGAAGTTTTTAAATAGTTGGAAATCATTACGCATTGACCAACGGTACCGGGGTTCGGTATAGCCCAAAAACTGTTTGTCCGCATTAGTAAACCGCCCATCATCATCCACATCTTCCAAATGATAGTCACCAGGTACCAAATCATAGCGCTTAGCCTGTTCTTCTTCACCCAATTGATAAACACCCAAGGCTTTCCAGTCCCATATCGCATCAATCGCATGACCTACAAACCATTTGTTGGCTACATCGTCCAATTCATTCCCATCGGCGCCATAATCCCGATAGATGTGTTTGATTTTGTTACGATTCAATTGGAAATTAAAAGAAGTACGCCAAGTTAGGTTTTCACGTTGCATATTGGTGGAATTCAACGAAATTTCAAACCCTCGATTTTGAACTTCTCCTAAATTATCCATAATCCAAGTAAATCCACTAACGTCTGGTAAGGTCCGTTTAACTAATAAATCGGTTGAATTCATCTGATAGGCCTCAATGGTTCCACCCAACACATTGTTGAACAAGGAAAAGTCCAAGCCTAAATTGTAAGAGGTATTCCTTTCCCAGCGCAAATTCGCATTTTGCAGACGATCCATATAGAGCTGGCTGACTTGAACGACGGTACCATCGGGTTGAACATAGAGGTATTTACCCGTTGTCAAATCGGCTATGGCATTGTACAAACCATCTGTCCCTAAATCCCGGTTACCATTGCTACCCCAGGATACACGCAGCTTTCCGTAATTAAACCAATCGCTTTTAAAGAAATCTTCATCAGTAAAGACCCAACCCAGTGCCACCGAACCAAAATTAGCCCGAGGATTCTTTTGTCCGAATGCCGAATAACCATCACGTCGGAAGGTACCGGTAAACATGTAACGATCCTTTAGCGAATATACGACCCTGCCCATCAGCGCATCTCCTGTGCTGTATTGATCATTACTGCTGACCACCGGCTTAATACCTGAACCTATACCGTGATAGCCTAACTCATCGGTAGGATCAAAATTCTCGTTAATCATAGTGTTATCCCAACGCTGAAACTTTTCTGCATTAACCAGGAAGGTGACATCAAAATGGTGGATATCGGCCAAGGTTTTCTCCCACTTTAACAGGTTGTCCACCTGCCAATAATAGGTTTCTCTTTGCTGTCTGGATGCTCTTCCTCCGAAGCCCGCCCATTCTTCATGAAGGGCGCTTTGGGCATTATATTTATCCATCAACTCCAACTGTGGTGTAAAATTCAGTTGGTATTGAATGCCAAAAGGCAATTTTACCTTCGCAAAAATGGTACTGTTTAGCGCATTGGTACGGTATAAACGATCGGTATAGAAAGCATCATATCCTAAATTCACACCACCGCTTGCCTCATTGTTTGGTCGCCAAGTTAAGGTTCCGTCATCTTTGTAGCGACTACCCCAGGGAGAAAGGCTCGTTATCGCACTCCAATTATAAGGAATAGCGCTCTCGTTTTTATTAGAAAACTGGGTATTCATTCCAACCGTCAGGAATTTCCCAATGTTTGCTTCTATGTTCACCCGTGTTCGAAGTGTCTTGTATTGATCGCCTACAATCACACCTTCATTGTTCAGATAACCTGCACCCACGTAATAAGAAATGTTCTCATTTTTCCCAGAAACACTTACATTGTAATCTTGCCTTAATCCGTTATGAAAAGCAATATCATACCAATCTACGCTTCGTCCGGCTTTATAATTGGCTATCTCCACAGGCTGCATATTCAATCGCCTTAACCAGGTTTCAACCGGATCTCCATCCGAATCATCATAAGCCATCCAATCGTCAATACTAATACCCGCAGGCAAGCTACGTGGATCGTTGTACTGATAGGGTTGTGCGCCTACTTTGCTTGTCCGGAAATAATCCGAACGCCACGTCGTAAAATTAGAAGCATCGTAAACGCGTTGGTTTACCGCCATCGTTGCTAAACCCGTGCTTACATTTACGTTAATCTGCGGTTTACCGTCTTTACCTTTTTTCGTAGTGACTAAGATAACCCCACTAGCCGACTTTGCTCCAAAAACAGCAGCCGAACTAGCGTCCTTCAACACATCGATATTTTCTATATCACTAGGATTAATATCCTCTAGGGCGCCATAGAAAATCGCTCCATCCAATACAATTAGCGGTGATGTTCCTGCATTTAGGGATGTTCTACCCCTGATTTGTAAATTACCGCCTCCTTTAGCCCGCGCACTGAAACCAATATTAACACCAGCAACATTGCCCCGAAGTACATCCGCCACCTGTGTGGGTTTTTCGTTTTCCAGTTTTTTGGTATTCACACTAGACACGGCACCTGTCAAATCCCGTTTACGAGCCGTACCATAGCCTACTACCACAACCTCATCCAAATCGGCCACATCTGCCACTAACTTTACCTGGATTGGCTGCTTTGTTGACGCGGGAATTTCCTGAGTAACATATCCCACAAAAGAAAAAACTAGCGTAGCATTGGATTTCACATTAGAAAGTACGAATTCTCCCTTTTCATTCGTACTTATTCCGTTGTTGGTTCCTTTTTCCTTAACAGCAACTCCTGGTAAGGGACTCCCATCTTCTTGAGCTACTACTAACCCTTTTACGGTAATACCTTGTTGTGCAAATCCATAAAAAGGCAACAATAATAAAAGCAGTAATAATGGTTTAAATGGTAATTTGACCACTAAATGGCCTACTGTTTTTTGTAGAAATGTTTGCGACATAATTTAGCCTCCTCATTTTACATGGGTAAACACTACCCAATTGGTTATAATTTTCTGTTGGTTATCGGAGGTCTAAAATTAGGGAGACTTTAGAGGTTTTTATCTTTGCTTAGGTCGTTAGCAGAACGTAGATGGCCACAAAATTGCTTTTTTAAGTCATTTCAAACGTTGTACTAAATTTTACCAAAGACGTAAGACACAAGTATCAGGTACAGGACTATAATGATCCTGTACTTGATACTTGTGTCTTGATACTATAAACAGATCGAGCGCCTGCTCTATTAAGGATTTTGCGTTAGTCCCTCCTGCAGTAAAACCTGACTTTCTGGTATAAATTCTACTACCGCCTTATCTTGATAACTAACTTCACGAATGGGATTACTTCCTAACAAATGTGCACCGGGGAAATGACGATCCAGATGCTGCTTATTGCGGAATACATCCATCTTGCGATGTCCTTCATAGGCCAGCTCTAGACGTCTTTCATCCAGTACCACATCCAGCACCGATTTCCCCTTCAGGTTACTTACTTGATATAGACCGGTATTGGGTATGCCTGCGCGCTTTCTTAACACATTAACGTCTTCTAACGCTTCAGCATCATTGCCTAATTTGGCATTAGCCTCCGCCCGATTGAGGTACATCTCTGCCAATCGAGAAACAACCGGCGACCATAAATGGGCTTGTCCTTCTTGCCCTGAACATTTAAGTATATAATATTTGGGAAACCCATTTCGAACAGCTAACTGCTTGTCAATCAACACGCGCTTTGCCTCTCCATCAAGGGAGATAAAGTAATGGTAGCCCCCATGTCCATCCGCTTTTTTATCCAGCACCACAGATTTACCATTTTCTACATAAACATAATCATCACCCTGCTTGGTGACTATTTTCCATTTGTAGGTAGATTGTCCGTCGACATAGATCGCCCAAAGTACGTTTTCTTTTTCTACCACGGGCTCAATAAAATTGTTTCGCACATCTTCGGGATATTCACGCACTAGTTCAAGATAGGGTCTAGATGCATACATCTCTCCCCAGCCAGAACCTAAAATCGTAGCATATAAGGACCCAATGGTACCCCATCCATTATCTGGATAATCTACATTCGGTTTGAATTTAATCGCAAAAATGGTTTCTTTATTACGCTCGGGCTGAATGGTGGCATAACCGGCTAATTCTTCCGTAGGGAGTAAACTGTAGTTCCCCGAATTAATCACACGATTGGCATAATCAATCGATTTATCGTTCTGTTCTTCGTAAAGATACAAGCGAGACAATAAAGCCCAGCAAGCCTCTTTAGAGGCATATACATTTTCCTTCTCGGTCGTAAAAAGATCGACCGCTTTAAGTAAATCTTGTTCCACTTGGTCATAAACTTCGCCCACCGTTGCCCTTTTGGGATGATTAAAGGCATCAACATCCAATTTTATAGGTACACCCGGATTGTCTCTCCCCTGATTGTAAGGACGTCCGAAGATATCGACCAGTTGAAGATGCATCAATGCACGCAAATAATAGTTTTCTGCTAGCAATTGCGCATTGGCCATCGAATCTTGTTGCCTTATGGCATCAATAACCTTATTAGCGCCAACAATAACCTTGTAGGAATTCGTCCAATAGCTCGTCGTTCGTTCATTATTCGGTAAGCGTTGATACGTATAGGTATAAAATAGGTTATCCGTTGTCGTACCACTTACAGAAACATTATCTCCCGCAAATTCATGCAAGATATGCCAATCAGCAACCCAATTTTTCATCATTTCATAATTTCCGGCAGTAGCCGCTTCCAAACCTGTCTGGGTGCCTAATAAATCATCGGCAGTTTTCTTATCGTAAGGTGCTTCATCAACGCTACAGGCACTACAAGCTAGTAAAAATCCTAGTACAAACAGCTTATTATATTTAATCATTTTAAACATTGTCCTTTTCATTTTAGAGGGATAAATTAATTCCGAACGTAAACCTTTTAGGTAGGGGGTAAGGCGATTGGTTATCGCTGGATACACCAAAGCCCGTTCCTTTCTCTGAATAATCCGAACTTGGTGAAAAAACAGATCCATTAATCGCCGCCTCTGGATCAATACCCGAATAGCCTGTAATCGTAAACAAATTATCTATCGAAACATAGGCGCTTAACCCTTTTAAGCCCAACCTTTTGGTAAAGGCCTCTGAAAAATTATAGCCAGCGGTAACATTGCGCAAACGTAAATAACTTGCATCTTCGATATAACGCGAAGAGGTTTTATTCGAATTTGCATTTCCGCCATATACTAACTTGGGGTGGGTAGCATTGGGATTGTCTGGCGTCCAACGCGACCAATCGCTTTTCAACACCTGTTGATTGTAGGTTGGATAGGCTCCATCAGCATCAAAGGTTTCCCGCCCGTAATTATAAACGTCGGCTCCAACCGAGTAAGAGAAGTTTGCGGTTAAATACGCACCTTTATACTTGAAATTGGTTCCAAAACCACCAAAAAAATCAGGTGTAGAAGTGCCTACCCGCTGCAACGTCGCATCGCTATAGCTGCCTGTTAAACTGGTGGCTCCAGTAGTTGGATCGATAACCTCCCATTGCGGACTGCCATCCTCCGGATTCACTCCTGCCCATTTACGCATATACCAAGTGTCAATATCCTGACCTACCTCAATAATACGGAATCCCGAGATTTGCCGACCGTTATACAATTCGGTGATTTTATTACTGTTTTTTCCAATATTTGCATCCACATGCCAACTGATATCCTCTCCTTTTAGGATATCAGCTCCAAGGGTGAACTCGAAGCCTCTATTACGTACCGCCCCAATATTATCCCAATAACCGCTAAATCCAGAAACGGCGGGTAAAGGAACAAAATGCAATAGATCGCTTGTACTTTTATTATACATTTCGAAGGTTCCTTCCAGTCGGCTAAACAGACCAAATTCTATTCCCGCATTGGTGTCATAAGCCCGCTCCCAAGCCAGATTGGTGTTTCCCAACTGATTGGGATAAGCTGCTGGAACACCATTATACTGCGCAGCCAATGAATATAACTCATACTGCGGATAAATTGACAAAGGGGTGTTCCCTACACTACCATGCGCTAATTTTAAACGGAGGTAATCTACCTGATCAACAGCAAAGAAAGACTCCTGATGGATATTCCACGAAGCACTGATGGCATAAAAATTCCCATATTGGCTATCTTCACCGAAGCGAGAAGCTCCATCTCTTCTAAAGGATGCCTGTAAATTGTAACGGCCGTCATAACTATAATTGGCATTCATTAAAACCGATTGAAATCGGTAGTTAAATTTGGTACCGGTTAAACTCAACGGTTCAGAAGCTGCACTAAGTGTTGATGCCCCAGACACAATACCTACACCAATACCATCCATATCGCTATAACGATAATCACTATATTCATAAGCTGCCAATGCGGTTAGCTGATGTTTTCCAAAACTGTGCTGATAGTTTAACATCTGGTTGGTGAAACGCGTAGTACGTTTAGCATTGATTTGCTGGATTTGCCCTTTTGTACTTAAGCCTGCGTTTGATTGCGGATCGGTATACCCTAGGGATTCTGCATTTAAATACGCGATGTTATTCGTCGAAATAAAAGTAAAGTCGTCTGATATTTTGTAATCCAAATCCACATTAGCGATACCATTGAAATTGCTACCATTGGTATAGTTCCATTGCAGATCGTATAAGTAATTGGCTAAATCCCTTCCGTACCAAGTTACTCCGGTTGCCTGGGGGTTGACTGCCGACCCATCTTCATTGTAGGGCTTATCCCAAGGAAGATTACGAAACATGTCATATAAGGTATGTTGGCGGTCGTCGGTCTTGGTATATGTTGCCGATAATTTTGGCTTTATCGTCAACTTTTTACTTAACTGATAATCTACATTCATCCGTCCAGAAAACCGATCATAGGCATAGCCCTTTACAGATCCTTTTTCTTTATAATAGTTCCCACCAATATAGATCTTAGCTTTTTCAGTTGATCCCATATACGAGACATTATAATCTTGTGTTAGGCCATCTTGAGATCCTAGGTCTACCCAATCGGTATTGGTCTTTAGCAGATCTTCATTGAAATAATCCGGTATCGAAGACGGGTTGCTAAACTGTGTATAATAATCGTACAATTGCTGTCCATCCATCACATGAAATTTTCCCGTATTAAATGTCGCAACCCCACCACGAGCATTTGCACTGATCGTACTGGTTCCTTCGCCTTTAGCCGATTTTGTGGTGACTACCATTACACCATTGGCACCACGCGAACCATAAAGGGCGGCGGCGGCTGCATCTTTTAGAACCGAAATACTTTCAATATCCTGCGGATTTAAATTCGGAACACCTTGCCAAATAACCCCATCAACTACCCATAAAGGATCAACAGACGAACTGATAGAACTTTTGCCGCGGATTCGAACGGTTGGCTGAGCGCCAGGCCTACCCGAATTTGTAGCTACATCAACCCCCGCTACCTTACCTTGCATCATATTCGTTACATTTGGTGAGGTTACATCATGTAATTTCTCACTACTCACCGTAGCAATTGAGCCTGTTAAATTTTGGCGTTTCTGGGTTCCATATCCGGTAACCACGACTTCTTCCAAGGCAGACACGTCTTCTTGTAACGCGATGATAATCGGCGACTGCTCCTTTACAGGCACTTCCCTACTCACAAAACCGATATAGGATACAACAAGTACTTTGCTTGTGCCTTTCAACACCAAGCTAAAACTACCCTCGGCGTTTGTTTGTGTACCATTACTGGCCACCCCTTTTTCAATGACAGAAACGCCAGGTAAGGGAGAACCCTCGCTGTCGGTCACTCTTCCTGTAACTTGCTCTTGCCTCGCCATGACGTTCAGACTAAGAAAGCTAAATAAAAGTAATACTAATGATTTGTTCATGTTTGTTTGGATTTGTTACGTCATAAAGATTATTGCGTCAAATACGCATATGTACCATGATCAGCAGTAGCCAATTCTCCTTCTATCGTAGACAATATTATCGTTCTCAGCATAGTAATGCAAATTGTTCGTTCACGAAATCGATTGCGTAAAATTCATTTCCATTACGCAATCGATTGTGCACATGAAACAAAAAAAGGTTGAGATTTTTCTCCCAACCTTAAGCAAAAACAAGACTATTGAATCGCTATTTTAACGGTATTATGCGATAACTATAAGAAAAATCAGCAAAGGGAATCCGATATTGCACTAATGGTTGAGAACCCCAACTATCCATCCCTTGCAATCCGATCTGTTTTAAATCCACATGCATAAAGACAGCATTTTTCTTTACCAATTCACCCGAATGGTACTGTTTTTTTTCTGTTTCCGGATCTAAATCACTCAAATCATAAGGCAATGCTGAAAAATTCAATAAACTATCAACAAATGCAAAGCGTAAACCCTTACCTTTAGCATCTGTTAAATTAACCCAACGTACATCGGTCTTGTTACCGCTTTCCTGTGGACGGGCATAAGGAAAATATTGCTTATCGACCTGCTGTTGATACAGGCCTACCAAAGAAGCCGATTTCCTGTCCCAATAGTTCTCCCATGGGCCCCGACCATAATACGTAATGTTGGTTAACGTGTTATTAACCGTCAAATTATTCCCTGCCCGCATGATTAACTGGTGTTTACCGTTGACTGCTTTAAATTGGTTATGCACGAGAATCGTTCCATCTGGATGAATGGTATATTGCTGGCTCATTTGCGCATCGCCATCCAGTAACTCCTTCTGGATTGTCACCACATAGCTTTTCTCTTCTTGAGCTATAGCTACCTTACCTATCCGGCCTTCTTCATATGCGTTTCGCCAATCTCTGAGTTTGCGGTTATATCCTGCACCAATATCATTATCTGTTGGTGCCCGCCAAAACGCAGGCACAGGTCCTTGGGATAGTAAATTTACTTTCCCCTGGGTGTACCGTGTCATGATGCCCGCTCGCTTATCAAAAGCAACTTCGAAATCTTTCCCTTTGATGAGGATGGAGTCTCCCTTATCGGTTGATGTTAACGGGCCGGCATCTGCCGATTTTATCACAAGAGGCATTGGTTTACTTAAAACAAACTGATCGTAAGCCAATTCGTAACCTTTTTCGAGAAAAGGCTCTTCCTCCTTCAGGACATAGTGAACATTTATAAAATATTCTTTCCCATCCTTAATCCGGGCGGTTTTTATGGGTAATTGAATTTTTACACTATCGCCAGGGTTAACCTCCAATTCGTTCACCGACCCTTTCTGCACCGCTACCCCATCTTCTACAAGTTCCCAGTTCAATTGAATGTTACGCAAATCGCGGAAAAAATAGGTATTCTTTACCCAAAGGCTATAATCGGTCGCATAGCGGCTCTTAATATATTGGTGTACTTTTTTCAATTCAACAGCCATGGGCGTTAAATCCCGATAAGCGGTCACGACACCCTTTACGCAAAAATTATTATCGCTAAAATTTTCGTCTACCGGTCCTTCCAACGGAAAATCGCCACCATAAGCCATAATCCGTTTACCATTTTTAACCGTATCTAAAGCCTGATCGATCCATTCCCATACGTAGCCGCCTTGCAGCGAAGGATTATTTTCAATCACATCCCAATATTCTTTAAAATTGCCCAAGCTATTTCCCATAATATGGGCGTACTCGCTCATGATCACTCCTCTTTTCTGCGGCTTACTTGAAAAGTATTTCAGGTAGTTTGGTGAAGGATATTGCGGAACCAAAATATCGGTATTGTATTCGTCTCCGGCTCGCTCATATTGAACAGGTCGACTATCTTTTTTCTTCAGCCAATCATAGGCTTCATACATATTGATACCGTTCCCTGCCTCATTTCCTAAAGACCAGGTAATGACCGATGGATGATTTTTATCCCTTTCATACATTCGATAAATTCTAGATAAGTGTGTTTTACGCCAGGTGGGATCATTGGCAAAAGTGTATTCCAGATCATAATATCGCCCATGCGACTCAATATTGGCTTCATCTATAACATAAAGGCCATATTCGTCGCAAAGCGCCATCCAATAGGGATCTGGGGGATAATGGGAATGGCGAACGGCATTGATGTTCAACTTTTTCATCATCTCCATATCCTTCCGCATGTCTTCTTTGCTAAGCGTATGGCCTGTCCGCGGATGATGTTCATGGCGATTAACCCCCTTAAAAAACACCCGTTTTCCATTTACTAAAACATCCGCCCCTTTTAATTCAATGCTTTTAAAACCCACTTTAACCGGAACAACCTGTAAAACTTTTCCGGTTTTATCGCTTAAACTTAAATAAAGGGTATACAGGTATGGAATCTCGGCCGACCACTGGTTGATTTGCGGGATATTAGTCTCAAAATGCACTGTTTTCTTATACCGTCCCAATACCGACTGTACACCTTTGCTTTTCTCTTCATAAATCATATGGCCATTTGCATCATATAAAGCGGCAGCGACAGAAAAGGTATCTGGTATACTCGTTAACGTATTGGTATCTACTTTGTAGCTTTGTACCAAAGCATCAATCTTGAGCGTGCCAGTACGATAATTATTGGTAAGACCAGCCTCTGCTTTGAAGTCCCTTATATCCAATTTTGGTGTTGCATATAGATATACCCCACGTTCGATCCCCGAAATACGCCACATATCCTGACATTCCAAATAACTACCGGCACTCCAACGATACACTTGAAGCGCTACCAGGTTTTCACCCGGTTTTACGTATTTGGTGATATCAAATTCTGCGGCCAATTTACTGTCAGTGCTGTAGCCCACCTTACGTCCGTTTATCCAAATAAAAAAGGCCGATTTTACGGCACCTAAATGAATAAAGACCTGCTTATCTTTCCAATCGTTAGGCAAGGTGAATATTTTTCGATACGAACCTACAGGATTGTTATTTTCCGGAATGTCATAGGGTGGGTCAAGCTTTGCCCCGGTTCTTTTTCTACCGGCAAATTCATACGGTTGATTAACGTAAATAGGTTGCCCATAACCATTGGTTTCCCAATTGGCAGGCACTTTAAAATTATCCCAGCGGCTGTCGTCAAAATTACTTTTGTAAAAGTCGATTGGCCGTTTGTGCGGGTCTTGTACCCAATTGAATTTCCACGCCCCATTAAGTGATAAAAAGTTATGTGATTGTTCTTTATCAAATGACTTGGCCGTTTCAAAGCCCTCGAAACCAAAAGCATCTGTCCGCATAGGCATCCTGTTTAGGGCTACTACCTCTGGATCCAGCAATTCTGCTGGTAGCTCCTGCGCTTGGCTTTGAATAAGTAAGAGTGAAAACAAGAGAATTAAATAGTTATTCATGGTGTAAAAAGATTAGGCAACATTGCTGTTAGTTTTCCCAAAACAGCTGCAAGCTATTGAAAAAAACAGCTTGTCACAAACCTAAGGAGAACGCAATCGGTTGTGTTTATTTTTTGAAAATTAATCAATCGATTGCGTTATCAAATCGTTTGCAAAAGTGTACGATTAACACTAGTTTCACCCCCTCAGATATAAAAGCAAACGAACAGAATGAAAAGCCAAGGAACTTTTATACCTCTACTTCTCTAGTACAACTACCACAAAAATTGATGATCATCGGGTTTTTACCCAAAAGGATATAAACAAGTCATGTCGATTGCACTAGGCTTCACTCGATATGGTGCGCAGTATTCTCGTGTTCAGGTAAAATGCTGACAACCATTAAAGATGAGTACAATTTTAATTTTTAAGTATAACTAATCAAAACAAACACATGAACAAAAACACGCAAAAGCATAAGGTTTTTGTGATCTTATGTAGAACTTTTGCACTAGCGGGAACGCTATCATTTAGCCAATTAGCGGCATCCGCCAGTTCAAAAATTCAGCAAACCTCAACACAGCAGCAACATGAATTGCAAATTAAAGGAAAGGTTGTTGATGCCCAAGGTCCTTTACCCGGACTTACGGTTAGTCTCAAAGACAATCCAAAAATCGGCGTCAGTACCGATGCCAACGGTACGTTTACCATTAAAGTTCCACCAAAGAGTATTTTAGTTTTCCAAATGATCGGTTACCAAAAACAAGAAATACCGGTAGATGGTAAACAGACAATCAATGTTACAATGGTTGAAGACAACCAACAGCTTAGTGAAGTAGTTGTTGTCGGTTATGGCACCCAGAAAAAAGCTAATTTAACGGGTGCTGTTGCTACTGTCGATGCCAAGCAATTGGAAAACCGGCCTGTAACCAATCTGACTAATGCGATACAGGGTACGATGCCCGGCGTAACGGTCACACAAAACAATGGTCAACCAGGAAAAGAAGGTAACAGTATTCGTGTACGGGGAATAGGAACCTTAAACAATAGTGACCCTGTGGTCGTTGTTGACGGTGTTATTTCCTCCATGAATAATGTGAATCCAGAAGATGTCGAAAACATCTCCATACTTAAGGATGCAGCATCTGCAGCTATTTATGGATCGCGAGCAGCTAATGGCGTAGTATTAATAACGACCAAGCAGGGAAAAGATGGAAAAACACAAATTAGCTATAACGGCTACGTTGGAAAACAAAGCGCAACAGCTTTACCAGACTACCTGCCATCTTGGGATGCTGCTGCGCTCTATAACCAAGCATTGAAAAACGAAAACAAACCGCTACGCTATACCGATGAGGAAATCCAAAAATTCCGTGATGGAAGTGATCCCTACAATTATCCCAATACCGATTGGCTCGGCTTATTCTACGACGGAACGGGCTTACAGCAAAACCATTATTTGGGTTTGAATGGTGGCACAGATAAACAGCAGTATGCTTTTTCATTAGGTGTTCTGGATCAAGATGGTTTAGTCAAAGGAACGAATACCAAACGATATACCTCCCGACTAAACCTCAATAGCACCGTTAGCAAAAAACTAAAGGTAAATGCCAGCCTAGCTTATACACGCGGAGAAATTGAAGAGCCACAATCCAGTTATGTGGGTGTGCCCGAGTTCTCTCAAATTGTACGTCAGATTAACCGTATTGCACCAATGGTTCCCTACAAAGACCAAAATGGTAATTATGGCTACATCAGTGACGGAAGTCCGATGGCTTGGCTGGAATCCGGCAGTTATAACAGGGAACTTTCGCATTACCTCTTCGGAACGGTTAATGCCGATTGGGAGATCGTCAAAGATCTACATTTTAAACCCATGCTTGCTACCATAGTCACGATCAATAAAAATAAAAAGTTTATCCACGATATACAATACTATGACCGGATAACTGGTGAACCATCGATGTATCAAGGACCAAATAACTTAACCGATCAGAACTACCAAAATGCCGTAACAACGCTACAAGCAACATTGGATTACACCAAATCATTCAATAAACATAATTTTAAAGCTTTAGCGGGTTATTCACAAGAATACACCAAGTATGACTGGGACGAGGGTTATCGCAAAGATTTCCTAAACAACAATCTGGGAGAACTAAATGCCGGTCCTATTGCTGGTCAGCGCGCTACCGGTTATGCTTATGAGCTCGCCTTACAATCGGTCTTTGGAAGATTAAACTATGACTATGACGGAAAATACCTAATAGAAGGAAATTTGCGCTATGATGGGTCTTCTCGCTTTGCCGATGGCAAGCGTTGGGGAGTTTATCCTTCCGTTTCTGCTGGATGGAACATCGATCGGGAAGCGTTCTTTGAACCGTTAAAAAACGTTGTCTCTTCTTTAAAATTGAGGGGGAGTTGGGGTAATCTCGGTAATCAGAATGTAACGAAATTGAACGACGATTATCCCGAAAGCTATCCTTATTATCCTTATATCGCCACTATTAGCTCCGGCCAGGATTATATATTTGGAGGTGCTTCACCCGTTATCGCAACCGGTATATCTCCCGTTAATGGTGCCAATACAGCGATTAGGTGGGAAAAAACAACTGAAACCGGAATAGGTTTTGATGCAGGCTTTCTAAGTGGAAAACTTACTTTAAGTGCCGATTATTTCAACAAAAAAACCAATGACATCTTATTAAGTGTACCCGTAGGTGAGGTATACGGTTTAAATGCTCCGGTTCAAAATGCTGGTGCAGTTCGCAACCGTGGCTTTGAATTTGTTGCGGGCTACCAAAACTCAGCTGGCGATTTTCAGTATAATATCTCCGCAAATGCAGCCTTCATCAAAAATGAAATTACCGACTTAAATGGAACCGGTCCCATTATCGATGGTGGTACATTTAGAGACGTTGGTTATCCCATTAATGCCTTTTATGGCTATATTGCTGAAGGCATATTCCAAAGTCAAGAAGAAGTGGATGCCCATGCTACCCAGTCCGGTGGTGAGATCGGCCCCGGTGATTTAAAATATAAAGATATTAACCAAGACGGTGTGATCAATGGCGATGACCGAACTTATATTGGAACGTATTTCCCTAAAGTTTCCTTTGGTTTAAACCTTGGTGGTTCTTGGAAGGGTATCGACCTTACGCTTTTCTTTCAAGGAGCTGCCGGAGTAGATAATTATATACAAGGCATTATGCTCGGCCAGGTAAGCAGTAGCACCGGTAAGCCTACATCAGCTTTACTCGACTCTTGGACTCCCGAAAATCCAAATGCTTCCATGCCACGTATTTGGAGCACCTATACGCAAAATGATCCCTCGAGGAATCCTTCTTCCTTCTGGGTACAAGATGCTTCATATATCCGGTTGAAAAATTTGCAAATAGGGTATACCTTACCGAAGCATTTAACCGATAGAATAGGCCTTGAACGGATTCGGATTTATTATAGTGGGCAAAATATATTCACCATCAGCAGTTTCTATAACTGGGTTGATCCTGAAAGTCCGCAAGGAGCCAGTGGCTATGACTACCCACAAGTAAAAATTAACACGGTTGGTCTTAATGTTACCTTTTAATCCATTATCCAGAAAATGACAATGAAAACGAAATTCATATATATCGCACTTTCGTCAGCTTTATGGCTGACTTCATGCAGTAAAGATTTTTTAGATCGGGATCCGCTCGACTCCTATACCAATGAGTCGTTATGGAGCTCGGAAAAAGATGTATTAGCAGCTATCAACGGTTGCTATAATAATTGGGAAGATGGTTACGACATCATCTATATGGATGCCGCATCAGACAATGCCTATAACCAATACCCTTGGGAAGGCTATACTACGCTTGGCAATGGCTACGTTACGGCAACAGACCCCGATGCAAGAAATAGATGGAAATATAAAAATATTCAACGGTGCAATTGGGTATTAGAGAATGTAGACCGAGCTCCTGTTAGTGACGAACTCAAACAGCGGGTAAAAGGTGAAGCACGCTTTTTAAGGGCTTACCAGTATTTTATGCTTACGCAGTTATATGGCGACGTACCTTTGGTTACCCAGTCACTCACTACCGAAGAAGCCAATACGATCAGTCGGACACCCAAAGAAGAAGTGCAACAATTTGTGCTCAAAGAACTCGATGAGATTGTCGATTGGCTTCCCGAAAGCTACTCGGGAAATGACGTAGGCCGAATAACTAAAGGTGCTGCTCTAGCGCTTAAAGCTCGGTTAGAGCTTTATCGTGCCGATTATAGCAACTGTATTACAGACTGTGAAAAAATTATGGAATTAGGCTATACGCTCTATCCGAACTATCAAGATCTTTTTAGAATTCAACATGAAAACAATAGTGAAGTCATCTTAGACATTCAATACAAGGAAAATGATTTTGCCAACGAAAACTTACATGTTATGGTCACTTCTTCTTTAGGTGGGTGGGGATCTATCGGGCCGACGCAAGCCTTGGTAGACGACTATGAAATGGCTAATGGTTTAACCATCGATGAAGCCAATTCTGGCTATGACGCAAACGATCCCTATAAAAATCGTGATCCGCGCTTAACGGCAAGTATTGTCTGTCCGGGCGAACCATACGAAGGAAAATTTTATAATTCCATTGACCCTGCCTCATCCGATTATTACTTGGGCGATAATAACTCCAAAACTGGATATTTGGTTAAAAAATTCACTTCTAATCTATCAGACTTCACCGAGTTACAAAATAATGGTTTAAATATGATTGTCATCCGCTATGCAGAAGTATTGCTAAATTACGCTGAGGCAAAGATTGAAAGTGGTTCGATAGATAATACGGTATATGATGCCATTGATGCCATTAGGCAACGGGCAAAAATGCCTAAAGTAGATCGTGCGAAGTATAGCGACCAAAGCTCTATGCGTGAGCTGGTAAGAAGGGAAAGACGGGTAGAACTTGCTTTAGAAGGTTTACGGTGGTTCGACATTGCGCGTTGGAAAAACGCTGAAACGCTTAGAAAAGGTGAAGTTTACGGCGCCCGATTGGGTAAAGTGGACGCCAAAACAGGAAAATTAACCCTTTCTAATGAGCAAATACGTGTTGAAAAGCGTGTTTTCGATCCTGCAAAGAACTATTTATGGCCTGTTCCACAAAAAGAACGCGACATTAATAAAAATCTCACCCAAAATCCTGGCTATTAAGTAGTCATTTCCTCCAATAAAAACGCCCGGTATACTGGGCGTTTTTATTGGAGGATCAAAATTTAGCTAAAAATCTTTCCCAGTAAGCCGATAGGTTTCTCCTGCCTTACAGGTAATGGTCTTTGATTTCCCGCGATAAACTAGGGTTTTCTTTCCAGCTTGATCAGCTGTTATATCAACACGCTTCAATACACCATTTTCCCAGTCGAGAGCAATGGTAAATCCTCCCCTTGCTCTTAATCCTTTAATTGTTCCGCTTCTCCAAGCTTTAGGTAAAGCGGGTAATAATTCGATGGTTCCAGTATGCGATTGCATCAACATTTCGGTAATGCCTGCCGTTGCCCCCATATTCCCATCCAATTGAAATGGTGGATGAGCATCCAGTAGGTTCGCGTAGGAACCAGAACCATCTCCATTATAGCTTGTCGCCTCATCCCCGGCTCCTCCTGCGGGTTTCATGAGCAAATGGTATAATTTTAAAGCACGATCACCATCATTTAAACGTGACCAGAAATTTACCTTCCACGCTAGAGACCATCCCGTTGCCTCATCACCTCGAGCTTCTAAGCTAACTTTTGCAGCCTTAGCCAATGCCGGAGTCTTTAAAGGTGAAATTTGCCTACCTGGATGCAAGGCAAATAAATGCGAGACATGCCGGTGTTTATCGTTCGGATCGTCAACATCCTCTTTCCACTCTTGCAGCTGCCCCCATTTACCAATTTGAGGAGGCAGGATCTTATCTCGAATCCGTGCAGCACTATCGGCAAACATCTGGTCACCAATCACCAGTGCTGCCTGCACACCATTATTTAAAATATCCCAGGCTAGTTGGTGATCCATGGACGCTCCTCCCGAAATACCTCCATGTTCGGGAGAATAGGATGGTGAAGATACTAGATATCCTTTTTCATCGTATGTGAGGTAATCCATCCAAAACCAAGCGGCCTCTTTCATAATCGGATAGGCTGTCTGCATTAAATAGGCCTTATCTGGTTGGTATTCATAATGTTCCCAAACATCCTGTGTCAACCAAGCTGCCCCGCCAGGAAAAAAGCCCCAAGGCAAGCCCCAGTTCACGGCCGTATAACCCCAAGCATTATTCATGGTATTAACCATCCAGCCACGGGTATGAAAAAAGTTTTGTGCACTAATCCGACCAGGAGGCACCAAACTTTTAATATAGTCGATCAGCGGTTCATGGCACTCCGCTAAATTGGTCACTTCAGCTGGCCAATAGAGCATCTGTTCGTTGATATTGGTATGATAGTCGGCTGCCCAGGGTGGGTTAACACTATTGTTCCACTTTCCTTGCAAATGCATGGGCATGGTACCTGGCCGTGATGCTGCAATCATGAGGTAACGACCATATTGGAAATACAAAGCTTCAAAACCAACATCTTCTGCCCCTTCAAAAAAAGCTTTTTGCCGCTCATTTGTGGGATGTACGCGATTAGATTTACCTGTAATGTTAAAGGAAACACGATTAAATAGTTTGGTATAATCCGTCTCATGTTCCTTCAATAGGGACTGATATCCCAGCTGTACGGCCTTATCCAAGCGCTGGGTTACCGCACCATGGTAATCAGCCCCTTTATAGCTAGGATATTCCAGGATATAATCCGTAGCAGCAGTATGAAGAATAACCAAAGATGTAGCGCCCTCTACGGTAACTTCACCATTTGCGTACGTTACCCGACCATCTGTAATGACATGATAAGCCATTTCAAAGGCCTGTTTATTATTTGGCACATGACCGATGAAGGAATAGCGATTATTGGAAAAGCTTTCCTTATTTTTCTTTTGTGGCGTACGGTAGCTTATGGCATAATTTTCTGGTTTAGATGACTCAAACCGGTAAACCATGACTCCTGTAGGATAATTACCGAAAAACGTACGGGTATAGCGGTCTCTTCCATGGGTATAACTTACTTGGCCAAGTGCTTTTGCAATATCCAATTCCCGTTTATAATTGGAAACCGGAATGTCACCGTGGCCAACGTTGATATACAGATCACCCATCGTTTGCTGTGCCCCATAATCACCCCATTCCGTGCTATCCCCTGCTTGTTTTGCTGGAGCAACACCAGTCATGTATTTTTCCACCATTGCATTTGCTGCTTCCAATTTACCCGATTTGATCAGCGAACGTACTTCCTCCAAATGCTTCCAGGCATCGGGCCGGTTACCATAATTATATTTCGGATTTGCTCCCGGACCGCCAGACCATAATGAGCCTTCCGAAAACTGAATCTGTTCGGTACCTATACCGCCAAAAAACATGGCCCCCATATAACCATTACCTATAGGAAGTGCTTCGCGCATCCAATCTTTCGCCGGGCTTGTATACCACAAACGATAGTCGTTCTCCTGAGCCTGTAGCGTTATTAACGTAAAACTCCACAAGAGTGTCAATAATAGTAATTTAAGTTGTTGCCACATGATTGGTTTGTTTTAAAGCATAATTAGTACATACTGCTGATATTTTACACCATTATATTAGCCAATCATTAAGTTATTTTAGCGTTCAATGATAAGATCAAACTTAGCTAAATTGTACGGCATTAACGATTTGCTCTTTACATCATGTTAACATCTCCCTATCGATTGTTTGATCACCTTTCTATAAAGGTGGGTCTCAAATTTTGAACAGAAGATGAAGAAGTAGTATAAATATAAAATTTTCGAGTATGGACGAAAAATTTAATGCACTTATAAAATATAATTTCTGGAATGGCAATGTTCCTCAAATAGGCTTTTTGCGTATAAATTATACCGGAACTTTAGGGGATAAAGAGGGTAGACTTTGTTGCGATCAAGGGTGATCGCTTGATTTATTTGCAAAGCACCTACCTTTTGGTAAATGAGCCAACGATACAACGTGAATATGCACCACTTGAGGCCATAAAGGACAATTACGAAAAATGGGTAATTTCATTGGATGATACTACACTCGCTTCCAATCAAGGCATTAAACATATTCAGGCCTGGAATCTTTCAAAAGCATTATTATAAGCAAAAGCCCGGGATTACGCTTTAACGTGATACGCATACATTTCCATGGGAGTTTTAGTGGATCAAACACGTATAAAAACATGAAAATAACACACGTATACCAAACGATTTTGTATCTTTGTAACTAAAACAAAAGGCATGCAAACAAAATTAACGTTAACTGTAGAGCAATCAGTCATAGAAAAGGCTAAAAAATACGCTCGTAAGCGAGAAAGAAGCCTGTCTGATTTAATAGAAAACTACCTCAAATCATTAGTTGCAGAAGAAACAATAAACAAGGAAGAATTAAGTCCAACAATCATATCGTTAAAAGGTTCATTTAAAATGCCTAAGAATTTTGATTATAAACTTGAACTTACTGACCGTTTATCAGATAAATATTTATGATGAACAGGGTGCTAATTGATACAGATGTAATTCTTGATTTCTTTTTTGATAGGCAACCTTTTTCGGATCAAGCAGCTAAAATTTTGAGTTTATGTGAAAAAGGGAATTTAAAAGGTTTTGTAACACCTGTTATGATCAGTAATATTTATTACCTTTTAAGAAAAACCGCTAAACATGAAAAAGTAATTAAAAATTTAAAACTATTGATAGACATCATTGATGTTACTACGATCAATAAAGGAGTTGTAATAGATGCGTTAAATTCAGCTTTTAAAGATTTTGAAGATGCCCTGCAAAACTATGCTGCGCAAAACGAAAAAGATATTCATATGATCATCACACGAAATGTTAAAGACTACAAAATCAGTAATTTATCTATCCTGACACCTGAAACGTATTTAAAAACAATAGGTTGTTAAAACTTATTTTGTAGTACCTTCGCCCGTCGAAATCTTCACCACCGAACTGGCATAATGCTGACCATTAAAATGCAAACCCACTTTCATCAGATAATCTCCCGAATAGGCACCCCCATGTTCATCCACTCTACTTTTACTATCCGGCATCAAATTAACTTCTTCTACCCGATATTGCTTTTTCGCATCCAATCCTTGTAATAATACCGGATAAGCTGGTTTATTACGTCTTTCGGTATTCCAGTCGAATTGAAAAACCACGGCCTCATTTTTTTGCTTCGCAACATACATTAAAGCCGCTTGGGGTTGCTCGTAAGGATTCAGTAAACGATAAAGATCGCCTTGCCAAATGATAGGTGATAGCTGTTTATAGGTGGCTACCGCAAGTTTGCTGAAAGCCAATTCCTGTTCATTCATATGGCCAACCTCAATATCATAACCCAGTTTACCCATCATCGCTACATCTGTCCTAAACTTCAATGGTTGCTTTCCCCACGAAGTAATATGCGCTGCGATGGTGTTTGCCGGGAAAAAGTTGGAATAACCCCACTGAATGAAAATCCGCTCCAAACCATCCGTATTATCACTTGGCCAAAATTCCGTAAAGTATTTTAAGCCCCCATAGTCGGTACGTCCACCACCGCCAGAACATAACATCATCGGAAGATGTGGGTATTTCTGCCGAAGCCGATCCAATACCTTATATAAGCCTTGCACATAGGCAACGGCTACTTTTGATTGTTCATGCTTTAAGTAAGGCGAATAGGTATTGGTCATCATCCGGTTGCAATCCCATTTGACATAAGCGATATGTTGATCGATACTCAAGGTCTTGTCCACTACGTCATATACAAAGTCTTGCACTTTTGGATTCGTTAAATCCAACACCAATTGATTACGATAATAGTGTTCATCGCGATTCGGTAGTTTCAAAATCCAATCAGGATGCTTTTCATAGAGCTCACTTTTAGGACTAACCATTTCAGGTTCTAGCCAAACACCAAACTTAATACCTTTATCTGTCGCCGCCTTCGCCAAGTAGCCTAGTCCATCAGGCAGCTTTTTGGGATCTTCTTGCCAATCACCTAAACTGGTATGGTCATTATCCCTTGGATATTTTCTTCCAAACCATCCGTCATCTAAGAGGAATAGATCAACACCTAACGTTACGCCATTGTCAAAAAGATGCACGAGCTTCTGTTGATCAAACTTCATTCCTGTTGCTTCCCAATTATTCAATAAGGTTAACCGAGGTTCCTTTCCATCCAGCACCGCATAATTTCTCGCCCAATCATGCAAATTGCGACTAGCTTGGCCCTTACCCTGATCGCTAAAGGTAAAAATGAAAGCTGGCGTATTAAACTGTTCACCAGCCGCCAAAGGCCATTCCGAATTATAGTTATTAATCCCCGAAATGATCCGTAAGCTATTATGATTATCTACCTCAAAGGCGAACCTGAAGTTACCTGTCCATGCCAAGGTACCCGCCAGCACCTTACCTGTCGTTTCGCTGGCGGGTTTATCTTCGGCTACATAGAATACCGGCGATTGGTACATATCGGCTCTTGCACCCAATTTGCTATCTATAATTTTGATTCCCGAATTAAGCGGAACTTCATCCATCCGCATTTCAGCAGCCCAGTCGCCATGGAATTGCGTCAACCAATAGTTTGGAGCATCTAGATGCAACATGGAAGAGGCGTATTGCTTTAAGACAACTGGTTTTTTCCCTTCATTTTCAATCGTTACGGAAGAGGTGATAATTGATTCCTTCGGGAAAGCCTTTAAAATGAGGTTCACTTTTACAGGATACTGTGGATCACGTAATTCAATAATCGTTTGTTGATGCCCATCTACTTGTTGCACGTCGTGTTTT
Organism: Olivibacter ginsenosidimutans; assembly: GCF_039542865.1. Classification (NCBI taxonomy): domain Bacteria; kingdom Pseudomonadati; phylum Bacteroidota; class Sphingobacteriia; order Sphingobacteriales; family Sphingobacteriaceae; genus Olivibacter; species Olivibacter ginsenosidimutans. The sequence continues at coordinate 118,699 of NZ_BAABIQ010000042.1, forward strand.
TGATAACGTAGATCAAGGGAAGGGTTTCCATCGGCTTGTAAGACTTGAATAGCGGGTTCAAAAAGATTGTCGGTTCCCGCCGGATGGTACGCCTCATGCCGTATATCCTTTATTTTAGCATAATCTGCTGGATTCAAACGCGCACCCAGATAGCTTTGATAAAGTTTTTTATCTTTTCCTATGGTGAATACCAACGTCGTCTGATCGGTCTGTATAATGAGTTGTTCTTGCCCGTAAACGAGTTGCAAAGAACATACGGTTAAGCATAAAATAAGGATATATCTTTTAATGAACATATTTTTTATTGAATTAAACATAGATGCTGGCTTAAAATTAAGTCGGCAATTTAAAAACAATTGTTGAACATCTATTTTCTGGTAAAATCTTCCAATAGGTGCATAACTTTTACACCCGCTTCTATTGGACAGGGATTCTCTCCTTGATGTTGAAAATAGCGAACCACCGCCTCAATCATCGGCTGTTGTACGTGTGCCAAAGGTGTAAAGGCAAAACGCTGCTGTCCCTGGACACGTTCCAGTAAAATAGGTTCATAACTAAAAAACGAAAAGGATAATTTGCCAGCTGAACCAATAAGTTCACAACGATCTCGCTCTTCATGGGTAGCAAATGCCCATACGCCGTTAAATAAAACGCCATGATCGAAAAGCAGCTGTCCGCTCACCAGATCATCCGCTGCATATTGCTTCGCCTGATTGGTCGCCATTCCATGGCTTTTTCGGGGTGTGCCGAAAAAGTGGATCATCAGGTCCAACTGATGTGGTGCCAGATCATGGAATAGACCACCCCCAGATTGGGTTTCATCCAGGCGCCATTGCATCTTAGGATCGGCCATTTCCTGCGTTCTTAGGGCCTGTTTAAATAATTGCAGCGTAGCGACCCTTGGTTTTCCAATTTCACCTGCTTGCAACAGTTCTTTAATTTTCTTAAAGTAAGGTTGTTCTCTCCGATAATGGGCAACAACTAATTTACCATTCCGTTGCCGTACTTCATTAGCCAGCTCTTGGGCTTCAACCGAATGAAGTGTCATCGGTTTTTCTACATAAACCGCTTTACCCGCCCGTAACGCCATAAGGCAGTATGCGCAATGGCTCGCAGGCGGTGTAGCGATATAAATAGCATTAACTTCCTCATCATGAATCAACGCCTCAGCATCGGTATACCATCGTGCGATGCCGTGCCTTTTGGCATAGTCTTTCACTTTTTCTTCATTTCGCCGCATTACCGCTACCAAATCAGATCCGGGCACTTTCTTAAAAGCTGGTCCGCTTTTTACTTCGGTGACATCACCTGCTCCAATCATTCCCCATTTAATTGTATCTGCCATCATTAACCATTTATTTCGAGGGAACCAATGTATATATTTTTCCTTTCTCCGCCTGAAAGATAAGGATTTTTCCATCCATTTTTTGTGCTTGTGCAGGCAGTTCTTGTACACGTAGTGTTTGTTTGCTGGTTACCCGACATATACCGCCGCTTATAGCTGTTAGTTGGGCTTTTTCGAGCTGACCGTTCTTCCAGACCATTCCTAGCTCAACGTTACCTCGTGCTTTGATACCGCTAATCTGCCCATTTTTCCAAGCTTTCGGCAAGGCCGGCAGCAAGCGAATGATGCCATCATGGCTTTGCATCAACATTTCTGTCATTCCAGCGGTAGCACCAAAATTGCCGTCGATCTGGAAGGGCGGATGGGCATCAAAAAGATTGGGATAGGTACCTCCACCAGCCATCGACTTTATCGTCTTATCGTTCGGATTGATGTAGTTAAATGCTTTGGTTAGTATGGTATAAGCATGTTCGCCATCGCCTAACCTCGCCCACCAATTGATTTTCCAGGCCATGCTCCAGCCCGTGCTAACGTCACCTCGATGAATTAAAGTTTGTTTGGCTGCTGCCGCTAAATCATCCGTTCGGTAAGGGTTGATTTGGGTACCGGGAAAGAGGCCAAACAACTGTGAAATATGCCGATGAGTATCCGCTGGATCATCCAAATCTTCAAACCATTCCTGTAGCTGTCCATAACGTCCAATGTGATAGGGATAAAGCTTAGTCAAAGCCGCTGTTAATTGATTTTGGAACGCCGGATCCGTATCCAATTCCTGCGCAGCTTTTAGCACATCTTGAAAGAGCTCTCGCACGATAGCCATATCCATTGTTGTCGCCTTACTGATATGAAATGCTTTCCATTCCACGGTGAATAAATTTTCTGGCGAGGTGGAAGGAGCCGTTACCAGAAACCCTGTTTTTGGATCGTTAACCAACCAATGTAGCATAAATTGAGCAGCCCCTTTCATTAAGGGATAGGCTTTCTCTTTCAAAAATTTTTGATCTTGGGTATATTGATAATGTTCCCAAAGGTGTGTACTCAGCCAAGCACCACCCATTTGCCAACAGAACGCCTGCGGAAGATAGGTTTTATCCAGATCATAATCGCCCACCGGTGATGTCTTGGCCCATACATCTGAGTTGTGGTGTGCTACCCATCCTTCTTGAATGCCATAATTTACCTTCGCTGTTTTAGCCCCATTAATAGATAGTTCTTTTATAAAATCAAATAATGGTTCATGGCATTCCGAAAGATTGGTGTTCTCTGCGGGCCAATAATTCATTTCTGTATTGATGTTTAGGGTATAATTGCTTCCCCAAGGAGGTTGGACATGATCGTTCCAAATGCCTTGCAGATTGGCAGGCCTACTCCCCGGTCGAGAGCAGGAAATCATTAAATAGCGACCGAATTGGTAATACAAGGTTTGCAAACCTAAGTCAGTCGGGTGTGCAGCAAATTGTTTTAAGCGGATATTGGTAGGAAGCTGCGAAAGATTTGCTCCATCCAAACAAAAGGAAACGCGGCAGAATAGTCGTTGATAATCAGCGACATGTTCTTGTCTTAACTGTTGATACCCTTTATTTTCCGCCGTTGTTAATCGCGCAGTAACTTCAACAGCTGGATGGCGTCCTTCCATACCTGGCGATTGGTCAAAACCGTTAAAGCTGGTTGCTTCTGCCAAATAGAAAGTCACTTCATCAGCTTCCCTTACCGATAGCAGGGTGTCTGTAACACTTACTGTTCCTCCTTTTTTCTCCACTTTTACCGATAGTTCAAATCGCATTCCTTCTTGTTCATCGTAAACCACCTGCTCGGCCAAATAATCCCGTGCAGCTACATACTTAGGGGCTCTTCCGGTTAAGGTTAGGGTATTGCCCATAGCACGGGACTTGTAATGCAATTTACTGGTTAAGCCTGCAGAAACATTGATTTTGCCTTTCCTATCTGCTTTCAATTGCACCACCATTACTTTCGAAGGATGATTGATAAAGGTAGTCCGTGTATACTTCACTCCCTCCAACAGGTAGCTAACCGATGTGGTAGCTGTTTCTAAATTCAAGTCTCTACGGTAATCGGTTATTTTACTTTCTTCCACATCAAAATCTAACCACAGATCGCCCAACGGCAAGTATCTCGCCGAATAAGGCCCCTGCATTTTATGCCAGGTTTTTTCTGCACCAGCATAGTCTTCTTTAAAGATCTGTTCGCGCAATACCGGTAATAGTTTGGCAGCTTCCGGATTATTTCCTGCTTCAGGATAACCAGACCATAAGGTATGATCATTTAACTGATAGTGCTCTTGCTTAATTCCGCCAAAAACCATGGCACCCGTTTGCCCATTCCCTAAAGGCAGGGCCTCTTCCCATATGGCTGCTGGCTTATCGTACCATAACGTTAAATATCCTTCTTTGGATTGCCCCATCACCAAAAAAGGATAGTACCATAACACCATTAAAAAGATTCTGTATAGCATAACTATTGGTTCATCTTATGGAAGAATAGAAATCTCTTTGCATAGATACTGAAAAGTATCGAGTTGCTATTCAATTTAATCGGCATAGTCATCAGCAATATTGACAATACCTACCCCTATAATCGGCTATTTTTAGGATAAAATAGCTTACAAGTTAGCTAAACCGAAAGAATAATTCATCATATCAATTTCCTATTCTTGCTATTATAGGACAAGGAGAAGTTGATGTGTAACGAGATTACACGGATTAACTAATATAAACTCAGCCGATGGCATGTTTGCTGCATGATATTGACCTCATCATGAGGATGAAGGAAGGCGATATGGAAGCTTTCAGGCACCTTTATACGCGTTATAAGGGTCCTATTTTTAATTTTACATTAAAATACGTTCGATCTGTTCCCCTGGCAGAAGATATTACACAAGATATTTTCGTCAAACTATGGGACAACAGAACGAAGCTTGATACCGTACGGACACTAAAAAGCTATTGATCAATTGCTTGCCTATTTTCCTACGGCAACCAACAAAACGGTAGATGATCTACAAATGAAGGAATATCGCCTATTCATTGAAAAAGCGATGAACGACTTACCAGCAAGAACTTCCGAAATTTTCAAGCTCTGCCGAGAAGAGGGTAAAAGTTATGAAGAAGCCGCAATGCTCATAGGAGTTTCCAAGCATGCTATCAAGAATCATATGGTTGCTGCAATGAAAAAATTAAACATGATCATTGAAAAAAAACTGGATATTACACTCGCCCTATTAACCTGCCTAGCTGCCATTCAACAATTATTTTATTTTTTTGCTACCCTACGTTAAACTTCGATTGTCTTTTAGTATATAGGCCTCGAATGAAGAATAAGGATCACTATAAAATACTGGTGGAACGTTATCTTAGCGGAGAACTCACCAAAGAAGAATTAGTGTTATTCATGCAGCTAACGAAGAAAGGTGTATTAGATGAACACTTGCAGGCTGCTATGGACAAAGACCTACCCGATTCATTACCCCAGTCTATTCCAGTTAACAAACCTTTTTATAAAACAACCTCATTTCATTGGATCGCCGCAACAATCTTAATAACACTCCTTATCTCCATTTTCTTAATACCGAATAAAACCGATCTCCAACGTTATCCAACCAATGCTGCTGCTGTCCAACCAGGAAGTAATAAAGCAACACTTACCTTAGCCAATGGTGAACAGATTTTATTGGACACAACACATCGTGCTGGTTTCGAACATATTCCCTCGATCGATGATCAGCAGAGTAAGACAGGCGCCCTAGTGTATCGTGCACAAAAAAATAGCGCTGGAGCACTCGTGTACAATACCCTTACAGTACCTGAAAATGGGCAGTTCCACATGGTATTATCTGATGGAAGCAAAATATGGCTAAATGCCGCCTCTTCACTAAAATACCCTATCGCATTTGATACAAAAGAACGAATAGTCGAATTAATTGGAGAAGCGTATTTTGAAATCGCACCAGATGTAAACAGGCCATTTTTAGTAAAAACTGCCAATCAACAAGTCAATGTTCTGGGTACAGATTTTAACTTGATGGCCTATCCTGATGAAGATGTTATAGAGACTGCATTAATCAGTGGAAAAGTCCAGGTAAGAGACACCACATTCCATAACCCGATCGTGCTGACTCCAGGAACTAAACTGCGTTTTAATAAACGTACAGCAAAGAGAAATACAGAAACCTTCGATCCAGAAGAAGTTATTGCTTGGAAAAATGGAAATTTTCTCTTTAATGAAACCCCTTTAAAAGAAATTCTTCCCAAACTTGCTCGTTGGTACGCGGTAAAGATAGATGCAAGCTACCTGCCGGATATCCGCTATAATGGATTTATTTCGCGTAATGTCCCGCTATCAAAAGTATTAAAAATGATGGAGGAAACGGGCGATATCAAATTCGCTTTTGAAGGTAACACCATAAAAATTGATAACCAAATGAAATTGCCTATGTAGATAATTTGAATAGAAAAGAAACCGATTACGCGGCAACGTAATCGGTAAGCTAAGGTAACGGCCTTAAAAAAATTCGTATTAACTAATTAAGTAACTTACCCTTAACCGAACAAATGTATGCAATTGATTACATTATGTAAAGCATTTCTTTGCATCATGCAGCAGAAATGCGCCCATCCTTGTCAACACAGGAAGATTTTTCAATGGATGAATTTAAGTGCACTAATCATTTTCCTAACCTGTTTACAATTTCCCGCCTATGCGTTATCTCAACAAATTACGCTACAAACAAAAAACCAACCACTTAAAACGGTACTTACCGAAATAAGAAAGCAAAGCGGGTATCAACTGTTGTATAATGCCCGTATCTTAAGGGAGGCTAAACCGGTCACCGTAACGTTGACGCATTCGCCTCTGGATCAGGCATTAGCTCAAATTTTTGCTGGACAACCTTTGCAATACCAAATCGAAGAAAAAACGATCCTGATTAAAACGGGTACAAAGACAGCACTTCCGCCAAGCAAAATAGCACAGATAACGATTAGCGGTTTAGTGACCGATGAAAACAAACAGCCTTTACCTGGTGTAAGTGTAATTGAAAAAGGCACGAAAAATGGCACATCTACTAACGAAAATGGCGCATTCAGTATAAAACTAAGTAATGCATCATCGGTACTCGTGTTCAACTTATTAGGCTACATTAGCCAAGAGGCACCCGCATCCAATAGTCCACTAACGATTGTGTTGAAAGAGAATCAAGAAGCATTAGAAGAGGTTGTGGTTGTGGGATTTGGTTCTCAAAAAAAGGAGAACCTAACAGGGGCTGTTGCCTCTGTTGATGCAAAGAAACTGGCTAATCGACCGGTAGCCAACCTGGGTCAAGGACTGCAAGGTCTTGTTCCCAACCTTAACATTACATCAGCCAATGGAAAACCTGGAACAGGTTCATCATTCAATGTTCGTGGCATTGGAACCATTTCCAGTGACGGGTCTACTGCTAGCGGACCCTTGATTTTGGTCGATGGTGCACAACGTGATCCAAATTCCATCGACCCCACCGACGTAGAAAGCGTTACAGTATTAAAAGACGCAGCCGCTTCGGCTATTTACGGTGGTCGGGCAGCTTATGGTGTCATCCTTATCCAAACCAAGAACCCAGTTAATCAGAAACCACAAATTAATTATTCAGGCGAATACACCTTAGGTAGGCCAACGAAAATGGCTAAATACATTAATTCCGTTGATTATATACGTATGCATCGAGAAGCGAACCGCAACGGACAAGATGGTGGTGTCACGGCTACTGAAATTTTTACAGAAGAAGACTCTATCCGAACGGCAGCTTATTTCAATGATCCGGTAAATAACTTGCCGGTTTACGTTGATCCAGCAAACCCAGCAAAATACCGTTATGTAGGCAATACCGATTGGATTAAAGAACAATATCCCGGATGGGCACCTATGCAACGACATAATCTCTCCTTACAAGGTGGTATGGGTGCCACTTCCATGTTAGCCTCGCTAGGTTATCTTGGTCAAGAAGGATTATTTAAGGCCGCTGACCAAAAATATCAACGTTTAAATCCAACACTCAAAGTTAATTCAAAAGTAGCCGACTGGATTACCCTGAAAGGTAATTTTGCCATGAGCCATATCAGCGATGACGAAGCATCAGGAACCAATACTGGAGGCACTACCAGTGGATGGATTTCGGGCGATTTACGCCCCGTAATGCCTGTACGGCATCCCGATGGCAATTTCTCGGGCCAGGGAAGCTTTACCAATCCTTTTGCCGTAGCCCTGCAAAATGGAAGAAGAAAAACCTATACGAATGACATCTGGCTAACAGGTGGAATAGAATTGAAACCCGTAGATCATATTACCGTCAACGCCGATTATACATGGAATGCCTACAGTAACTTTAACCAAACTCACCAAATACCTTTCAAGGAATACGGTGTAGATGGTGTATTATTGGGTACCTATCCATGGACCACTCCGTCTTCACTCACCGAAGGCACAGACAACAATAACTATTTTGCCCTTAATGCTTTTGCAACCTACGAAAATACCTTCGCAGAAAAGCATTATTTCAAAGCCATGATTGGACTTAACCGAGAGCGTAGCCATTATAAGTTCATGCAGGTATATGCCAATAATTTAGTCGATCCAACACTTCCAGCCATCAATTTAAATAATGATCCTCGGCCAAGTATTACTGGATACGAAAATGAATGGGCGCTCTTTGGCACTGTATTCCGTTTAAACTACATTTATAACAATAAATACTTACTCGAAGTTAACGGCCGTTATGACGGTTCATCTCGCTTTTCAGCCAATACGCGCTATGTATTTACCCCCTCCGTATCTGCCGGATGGCGAATTTCTGAAGAAGATTTTATGGCTGGAACAAAATCGGTGTTAAGCGATTTAAAACTACGGGCCTCTTATGGTGAATTACCTAATCAAGGTTTTAATCAAGATGCGCTATCCAGTACAGCAAATTTTTATCCTTACCTACCCACAATGCCCATCAACAATAGTATTGGGTATATTTTTGGTAACCAAACAGGGGTAAGTGTTGGCTCGCCTTATTTAGTGAGTACCAATTTTACTTGGGAAAAATCAGCTACTACCAATATTGGAGTTGATTTTGGCTTCCTCAACAATAGGCTAAATGGTACATTTGACATCTATCAGCGTAAAACCCGCGATATGTTAGTAAATGGAGTACCGCTACCTGCCACGCTCGGCACAGATCCCCCTGCGCAAAATGCCGGATTATTAGTCACCAAAGGATGGGAACTGAGCCTTAGTTGGAATGATCGCATTGGCGATGATTTTTCGTATGACTTGTTATTGTCATTAGCGGATAATCATTCCAAACTAACCAAGTTTCCCCTTAACCCTAATAAAGTCTTCAGCAACGACCAATGGTACGAAGGTCGCGAAGCAGGTGAAATATGGGGCTTTGAAACAGCCGGTTTCTTTACTAGCCAAGATGAAATAGACCACGCTCCTGATCAATCACAAATATGGAACGGCACTTGGAGACCTGGAGATATTCGATATGTGGACCATGATGGTAACGGTAAAATTGACCGAGGTACCAGCACCGTTGCCAACCCTGGTGACCAAAAGGTTATTGGCAACTCAACCCCACGCTATTCCATCGGCTTTAATATTGGTTTAAACTATAAGAACTTCGATTTTACCACCTTTTTACAAGGTATCGGTAAACGCGATATTTGGATAGCAAATAGCGCATTCTGGGGTTTTACCAGCGAATGGAATGTGCCTTTTGTGTATGCAACAGATTATTGGACGCCAGAAAATCAAGACGCCTATTTTCCACGATTGAGATTTGGTAACGGTGGTAATGCGCAGGCACAAACGAAGTATCTCCAAAATGCCGCCTATTTGCGGGTAAAACAAATAACATTAGGTTATACCTTGCCTAAAACCATTAGCCAAAAGATAAAACTTAATCGCATACGAGCTTATGTAACGGCACAAAACTTTTTCACGTTTACCAGTCTATTTGATGCCTTCGACCCCGAAGTGCTTAATTTCCAAGATGCTCCTCAGGAGAAATCCTTGGCCTTTGGTATTCAATTTGGCTTTTAATGAACTCGATTGATCAACATTTATTAATACAAAACAGGATGAAAACGCTCATAATAAGAATTTCGACTTTTCTAGTGTTCCCTTTGTTATGGCAATCGTGCAAACCCGATAGCTACTTGGATAGAGTCCCCTTGTCGGCCATTTCAGAGCCTACGTTTTTTAAGAATGAAAATGATTTACAGCTCTATGCCAATCAATTTTATCCTTCACTTCCTATCCAGAGTTTTATGCAGGATAATCAATCGGACGATAAGGTACCGAATAGCATTAATACATTTTTAGCCGGCCAATATGTTGTTCCGACAACCGATGCAGATTATGACTGGAGTAATATTCGAAATGTTAATTATTTTCTACATCACTACCAAAACGCCGAAGCCAGCCAAGAAATAAAAGATCAATATGCGGGTGAAGTCCGCTTTTTTCGGGCCCTTTTCTATTGGACCTTATCGAAAAGATACGGTGACGTTCCGTGGTATAGTGAAGATTTAAATGATCAAAGTGACGAGCTTTATGCTCCTCGTACACCACGTGAAACGGTAATGGATTCAGTGTTAACGGACCTTGATTTTGCTGTAGATCACATTCCGGCGGACGTCTCCGATGGCAGGATAAATAAGTTTGCTGCCTCTGCCCTTAAGGCCCGTATATGCCTATGGGAAGGTACACGCAGAAAATATTTTAATGTAGACGGAAGCGAAAAGTATCTGAGAGAAGCGGTTGCGGCTGCCCAATTGATTATGGATTCGGGCAAGTACAGTCTATATAGTACCGGGGATACCGAAAATGACTATTATAATCTATTTATTCAACAAGAGCTATCGGGAAATCCAGAAGCTATCCTCCCTATGCGTTATCTCCAAAGCATATTGATGAATAACTCCGATCGGCAATTGGGCGAGTCAGGAACAGGCTATAGCAAAAATTTTGTACAGTCATATCTCTGCACCGATGGACTGCCTACGGCCTTAAGCGATCGCTATAAAGGCGACGACACACCTGAAAATGAGTTCGCAAACCGCGATCCACGTGCGCGTCAAACGATTGCGACTAAAGGATTTGTATTCTTCCTAAATAGCGATGGTTCGCAAGACATCATCAATTTGCCTAGAATCGGCACGAATGCTGCAAATACTGGTTATCAGCTCGTCAAAGGCCGCAGTTCTGATCCGAATATGTGGACAGCCAATCAATCAACCTTAGACTTCTTTATTTTCCGTTATGCAGAAACCTTGCTTATCTACGCAGAAGCTAAAGCTGAGTTGGGCGAAGCGACACAAACAGATATTAACATCAGTATTAACCTGCTTCGCGATCGCGTTGGTATGCCACATATGGAAATTAATAAGCTACAACAAGATCCGAATGCCGACTTTCCTGACGTACCGGTATTAATTAATGAAATTAGGCGAGAACGTCGGGTTGAACTGGCCGATGAGGGTTTCCGTTTTGACGACCTATTACGCTGGAAAGCAGGCAAACAAATCGAAAAGCCAGAAACTATTCTCGGGATGAAGCTAACACCTGAACTGCGCGCAAAATATCCTGCCTCCCAAGTAAATGGCGTTGTCGTTAATAAAAACAATTATATCCGTATTTATACTAACATCGAGCATCGTACATGGAATGATAAAATGTATTTGTTCCCCATACCCTTACAAGAACTTAGTTTAAACACGAACTTAACGCAAAACCCCGGCTGGGAATAAAATTTGTTAAACGAGGGTGTCTCCTACTACATTTGTCCTTTGACAAAAGAGAAAGACACCCTCTTATAATCGAAATCAACATGAAACACTTTTTAACACTCCTATGCTTATTATTTGCTCGTTTCTATGCTAATGCGCAAAATACAGATGTTCTTCCAAGTCCTGCACACGTGGCCTGGGCAGACGCCGAAGTGGGGGCTATTTTTCATTTAGATCTGGTTAACTTCGAACCAGATTACGATTGGCGGAACTGGGGTACTCATCCAAGTGCCAAGATTTTTAATCCAAGCAAATTAAATACCGATCAGTGGGTTCAGGCTGCAAAGTCGGCTGGCGCAACCTACGCCGTATTAGTAGCCAAGCATTGTTCTGGCTTTAGCTTGTGGCCAACAGCAGCGCACGACTACAGTGTAAAATCGAGCCCTTGGAAAAACGGCAAGGGCGACATTGTAAGAGACTTTATTGCCTCTTGTAAAAAATATGGGTTAAAGCCTGGCATTTACGCAAGTGCTTCGGCCAATGGCTACTTGTATGTCGACAACCCCGGCAAGGTACAAAAAGGAAGTCCAGTTACCCAGCAGCAATATAACGCTATTGTGAAACAGCAATTAACAGAACTTTGGTCTAATTATGGCAACCTATTTGAAATCTGGTTTGATGGAGGTGTTTTGCCTGTAGAGGCCGGCGGTCCGGATTTAGCACCGTTGCTTAAAAAGTTGCAACCCAATGCAGTGATTTTTCAAGGGCCAAGCGATGCGAAAAATTTGATCCGCTGGGTGGGTAATGAAGAAGGAAAAGCGCCGTATCCCAACTGGAGCAGATCCGACTTTACGACGTCAGCTACTGGTACGATAAAAATCGACAGTATAAATGGCAATCCAGAAGGAAAAATCTGGTGTCCTGGGGAAGCTGATTTTCCGTTACGCACGGGATGGCAAGGAGGTTGGTTCTGGAAAGCCGATGGCCAAAAAATGCTTTCAACGGATGCATTATTGCAAGCTTACTATACCAGTGTTGGCCGAAATAGCAATATGCTTTTGGGTATCGTGATCGATACGAGTGGACTGGTTCCACAAGAAGACTACACGCGCCTATCGGCATTCGGATCTATCCTTAAAGGGATAAAACGAACAAACATCGGAGGGCTAAGCAATAAGAACGGCAAAAGTTTCGAGTTAGATCTCGGTCAAAGCCATGAAATCAATCAGGTCGAAATTATGGAGGATATCCGCTTTGGTGAACGCATTAGACGTTATGAAGTGCAGGCTTGGATTGATCATGCTTGGAAAACCGTCGCCGAAGGAACATCTGTTGGCCATAAACGCCTACAGGTTTTTGAAACGGTCAAAACGCCTAAGGTGCGATTAATGATCCATACTGCCCAAGGAGAACCGAGGATTAAACAATTTACGGTATCTAAATTAGCTACCCCTGTTCTTCAACCCCTGTTAACAATAAGTACTTCACGTTAATTCATCTTAATATGAATCAAGCGGTTATCTACGGGTAGACGCTCTACCGAAACCACCTTTACCAAACTAGGATAATGCGGAAAAAGTGGATTCAATAAACAATTAAATTCTTTGGGATTGACAGCGGAGCGTACACGTATGCCTACGTACTTGGCCTCTCGCATCCACTTGTCTCCTAAGCGCTTATTCTCCAGGTTACCCAGCTTCATCCAGTCTTTCGGATAGCCAGCGTCCGGTACGGTGTAGATCAGATCGGGGCTGCCGCTCACTTCAATACCTAAGATATACAATCGGGGAGGGATGATGTCTGGATCAAAGTGCACCAGACTTTCGAGGTAAGCCAATGAGCTGTTTTCACTCGTATATAAAAGGTAGGTACCCGGGTTGTTCCAGCGCCCGCCAAATGTATAAGCTCCCCTTCCTGAAAGGTCGGTAGTACGCTGCTTCGATTGGGCGATTCGGTATAACAGCATCAGGAATACACCCCTTCTTCAATACGTCCGAGTACGGTGTTAACTAATGCTAAACCAGTAGGCATAGCAAATAATTCCAATGGACGCATGCCATTAAGAGAGCGATTAGTCTTTGCCAGCCAGTCACGCACCTTGTCTTCATCTTCAAAGACCTCCACCGCATGGGCTACCACCTTGGCAATCTCAATCAGATGGGAAGAAGTATGACGATCGAGTAAATCCCCCTCCTTCTTTCGTTCAATGGTCTTTACCGACATATCGAGCATTCCTTCCACAAAGGCTTTCTTCGGTATACCCAAAAAGGTTACCAAGGCATCAAGTGATGCTTTGGTAAGGCCTTGATTACCCAGGGCAATCAGGTCAAACTCCGTCTTGATGCTGGTGCTAAGCACTTCCTGCCCCCCCAAGAGCGACGTAACATTCCAGGCTGTCTTTACCTTTTTTTGACTCATTTTATTTGCGACATTTTATCCAAATGTAAGGATAATTTGTCGTTTTACAAAATAATTATCTTAAAATAACTCAAGCAATGGTTTTTTGCTGTTATTAAAAGAAGGTTTTAATTTTACTTTTTTTATTCGTATGTCGTTTGTTTTAAAGGTACTCATGCTACTTCGTGGTCACCGCGAAAAAAAGTAACAAAAAAAGCTCCCGCTTCAAAATTTACAGAAACGGTAGTGCCTCCCGCTACAAGATGTAAATTTTGGAGGCGGTTTTTTCGAAGCCCAGCGGTAAGTGCTTTAAACCTTACGTATTACCTTGTTTTATTTCAACGGTTTACGGATGTAATTACTTTACTGCCTGCTTGCAGCGCATCTCCGTTCTGCTTTAGATATTGCCTAGGAAATTTGCGGTTTGCAGGTTGATGCACTACCAATGAAGCAAAGTTCCAAGCGATGAGTTTATTCACTACTTATCCACTTTAAAAAGTGTTCATGAACTCCCTTCGGTCGGTTTTGGATACTTTTTGCGGAAAAAAGTATCGCAAAAAATAAAAAATGTCTAAAATAAACCTTCTTTTTAACAACTACCTTGCTTCGTTAAAACCCCAATCCTTCCAAAAACTTTATGCTACATCATTTGTTACACCTTAACGATGAATTCCACGCGACATGAAAAGGCGACTATACGTTTTGCTCTGCTTTTTGCTACCCTTGGTCAGCTGGGCGCAACAGAAACAGGATACGACAGATGCGCTCGATCGCTTATTGCGTAAGCTAGAAACCTATCAGAAAAATTATCCGCAAGAACGTGTCTACCTACATACCGATAGATCTTATTACCAATCTGGAGAAGATATCTGGTTTAAAGCCTACATTACGGTAAGCCAATTCAATTTCTTATCCGCCATTAGCAAAATCATATATGTAGAGCTGCTAAATGAGCAACAGGAGGTTGTCCAATCCAGGAGATTACCGGTTATATCAGGCTTATCCATGGGGGATTTCAAATTACCGGGAACGCTTGCAGGGGGTACCTATCATATCCGTGCTTATACCAATTGGATGCGGAATTTTGATGAAACGCTCTTTTTTCATAAAACGATCAACATTACCGATTCCCTTTCTCAAGGTGTTTTTGCAGTCGCTAATTTTCAATCCCTAAAAACCGATCAAGATACGATACTGGGTACGCTCCATTTTCATGATATCCATGGTAAGCCCATTGCATCCCGTCAAGTAGATTATACCATCCGGCTGGATGCTAAAAATAGTGTACATGGTAAAGGTATGATTGATGAGGGCGGAACATTAAGCCTTAAATTTCCCAAGAATGGGCATCGAAAAAATACAGGAAGTAGCAAGCTCCACCTCACGATTGAAAACGGTAATCGACCGCCCATTGTCAAAACAATTGCCATACAAATGGGCAGCAAAAGACCAACCGTGCAGTTTTATCCGGAGGGCGGATCGTTAATCAGCGGTATCACTAGCAAGGTTGGCTTTCAATCGGCATTAGCAGATACGCCGTATCCGGTAAAGGGTTACCTGGAAAGTGATGGCCAAGAACTACTTAACTTTGCAAGCGATAGCTCGGGAATAGGTAACTTCTCGCTAATACCCCAAGCAGGGAAAGTATATACAGCGGTTATCCCGCTCCATAAGGGAGATACCTTGCGTGCACAACTACCGCAAATCCAAACGGCAGGATTCAGTTTAGCCGTCAATAACTTTACCGACGAACGTGTTCAGGCGAAGGTTACCACACAGGCATCAGCTGTCAAACAACAAACACTGACGTTAATAGCACAAAACAATGGCATGGTGTTCTATGCCGCCAAACACCAACTGACCCACCCCGAATTTGCATTTAGTATCCCGAAGGACAAACTACCTTCCGGCGTTATCCGACTTACGGTATTGGATGAAGGGATGCACTTTTTGGCCGAGCGCGCACTATTTATTGCGCATCCATCCGATAGCTTAAACCTATCTTTACAGACCAACAAGCAGTTATATCATCCGCGGGAAAAGGTTGATGTTCAGTTCAGCACAAAAAACCAGCGCGATTCCACTATTGGTACTTTTTCGGCGGCTGTTGTCAATATATCCAAAATACCGAGTGGACAGGATAACATCTTTTCTACTCTTTGGTTCAATAACAACACCTACCAATCGCCTGCGCTACCCTTCACCGATGTTCCCTTAACACCCGAACAAATAGACAACCGTATGCTATGCTTACCGTTACACCGTCATTTCTGGCAGGATATTCGAGCGGGAAAATTTCCAGAAAACGCCTATAAACCAGAAAAGGAATTAAAAATCAGTGGAACGATCACCAACGCTGAGGGAAAGCCCTTACCGCAGGCTAAGGTTACATTGGTTTCCCTACAAAACGCTACCGCGGTATTAGATACATTGACCAACGCTGAGGGCCGGTTTAGCTTTGATAAAATTCTCTTTTATAATCAGCCTGAGTTTATTGTGCAGGCCAGAGATGCCAAAGGCCGGAAAAACGTCAACATCAAGTTGGATGAAAGTCCCAATCAAGAGCTTGCCGAAGCAAAGAACGCATCGGAAATAAAAATCAAACCCAATGCATCACAGGATAGCACAACGCGCAGTAACCGCCAATCGCTGGATGAATTACAAGAAGGCGGATTTGATGGCAATAGCATTCTATTGGAAGAAGTAAAAGTAAACGAGAAAAAAGAAAGTCCGGCAAAGTATTCTTCCAACTTGAATGGCGCGGGTCATGCCGACCAAGTGATTAGTGGTGATGAACTTTTCATGAGTAGCTGCCCTTCGTTGGATATGTGTCTTCAAGGGCGTTTAACAGGTGTTATTTTTCGTGGAGGTGTTCCCTATAGTACTCGTTCGCCGAATAGGCCGATGCAAGTGGTGTTAGACGGTATGTATGTAGATGCTTTTACCTTAAATACCATTAATCCGTTTGATGTGGCTTCTATTGAGGTCTTAAGAACGGTAGGAAACACCAGTATTTATGGGATGTATGGTGCTAATGGAGTGCTCATTATCACGACCAGAAGAGGAGATCAACCGCGGGCAACGGATCACGATTTGTATAGCCCCGGAATCACGACCTTTAGTCCACAGGGATTTTATGCCATCCGCAATTTTCAAGCACCCGATTATAGTAAAATAGCAGATGGATCTATAAGCGACACGCGAACGACAATCGATTGGCAACCCGATATTATTGCGGACAAAAATGTGCCTGGACGTTTCTCCTTCTACACAGCAGATGAACCGGGTATTTACCGCATTACGGTGGAAGGATTGGATATCAATGGGCGTTTAGCACACCGCGAAATAACTTTTCGAGTAGAATAAACCTTAAGCCATTCATCCATCTATACAAGACCATCATGAGGCAATGCGTCTTGATGCGATTTAGGAATGGAATAACAAAAGATAGCACCTGTTGGATGATTTTTTTCTACCCATATACGACCGCCAAGGCGACTAATAAAGTCTTTACTGATGGATAAAGCGATACCTGTTTCTCTTTCTCCTCGAGGTAATACGTCAGATACCTTAAAAAGGTTATCCAGCATTTTGTTATCGACTCCCGGGCCTTCATCTATCACCTTCACTGTAACCGATTGTTCATCCTCTTGCGCTTCAAGGTTAATCTTTCCATATGTCGGCGAAAAACGAATGGCATTAGACAATAGGTTGCGATTGATGAACTGAATAGCTTCAATGTCCGTTTCGACCGCTAGACTTATTGAAACATGATTATTTACCGTGATTTGTTTTTCTTGTAACCTTCTCTGAAAATCAACGATTACTTCTGCAAACAATGTGTGTAGGTTTGCCGCCTCAAAGGAAAAGGGATGTCCAGATAATTGCAGTCGAATCCATTTCAAAATACGCTCAAAGGAATGGAGCATACCGGTTGTTTCTTGTTCCAACTCATTATAGAAAATCTTTTGCTCTTCAACCGACATACCGGTCAAATCACGCATAACACCAATCATTCCTACAATAGATGAAAGCGGTGATCGAAAGTCATGCGCTAGAATGGCAACCAGTTCGCTTTTGAACCGATCTGCAGCCAACAGCGAATCCCTTTGTTCCATGATTCGCATATTTAACTGTTTCTGTCGTTTGGAATATCGGCGTGAATTTAAATACAGCACATAAACAAATATGGCCACTAATACAAGGGCTAGTATCAATCCGATTAGGAACCATATTTTATAACGATTCGTTTGATTATTTACTTTTAATAGTCGATTATTGTTTTCTAAGTCATTATATTTAATATAATCTCCAATAAATTGCGTTAAGTTTCGGTTAATATCCATCATGGATTTTTCGGTAAGCTGATGAAAATGATCTAGATCAATCTTCTTATGTAGTGCATCCTGATTTCGCCAGATTACTTCAAGTGCGGCTAACCGTAGGTGAACATATCCGTCTTTTTGGATCAGCGCATACATCCTATCAAACATCTTGATCACACTATCAGGCTGGTTCTGATAACAAGCAGCATATAAATCCAAAGCATGGATTTCATGCAAATCCATCTCTTGATCTTTTGTAAATTGTAAAGATGGTCTCACCAATAGCAAGGCTTTATCAACCAATCCTTTATTTAAAAGCTGCTCAGCTCGCACCAGCGCTATTGCAACCTTAGCACGTTCGTCGTGATACTTGTTTGCTACAACCGTAGCCTTATTTAAATAATCATCGACAGTATTATCTGGCAAATTTCCCCGATTTATCATGCAATAGTTTAGATAGACCAAACTCATGATACTGTCTTTCTCTAAGTGTTGCCCCATTTGCAGCGCCTCAGACACCAGTTTTCTTCCTTGAGGAAGATCACCCAGATTCGCATATGCTATGGAAATATTCATAGTAGCTTCTACGATATTCTCCTGATTGCCGTATTTCTTAAATTTCGGCAATACACTTTTACTATACAATTTCAGTCCTTCCTGAAACATATTCCGCACAAAAAGAGAAATCGCAATAACATTATCCGCTTCAGCTTCTCCTTTACCATAGTTTAAATGTGTAGCAAGTGCTTTCGCCTGCATGCCATAATAAAAACAACTGTCCGGATTTTTCATATGGTATAGCATACCTATACGATTCAGCTTATCAACCTTTACTACGCTATCCTTAATGAAAGGTAGATTACTCAATTCCTCATTTAAGAGTTTAGATTGAGCATATGCTTTACCACCTATAAGGAAAATGAAAAAAGTAAGAATAGGTATACGAATGTAGGCCGTATGACACATGTATAAGGGATTAAGCTGAACCAACGTGAAGGCTAGTGTCTCGATGAAGAATATTTCCTTCAAACAAATAAGTAAGCGTAGAAAGTCCGATATGTGGATGGGGCGGCACATCAAAATTTTCATGATCGCTTAGGGCAGCGGGGCCCATATGATCAATGAAGACGTAGGGTCCAACCATTCGCTTTCCACGAAAGGGAAGTAAACGGCCTACTAGGAAGTTTCCGATATCGGCTGGCCTTTCTTCAATAATCATTCCGATGTTTGACATGGTTATTCGTTATTGATTATTCGTTTAGTTGATTCTTTGTTGCTGATTGTTAACTTTACAGTTTTTCGTTTAATCATTCAAACTTACCGAAAAATATTTAATAACCTGAGTTCGATTATTTTTGATGAGCTCATTATTAATGACTCATGCCAAAATTGCACAATACTTCGCCAATTAAACGCAATGAAAAGCCTATAACAATCAGGATATTTGTATAACTTCTCTATCTCCTTCTTATGAAGTGCTTTAAGGTTTGTCTGTTTATTTGCTGCATATACCTCCAATGTTTTACTGTACGAGCATTTTGCCAAACCAAGCAACGCTATGTCGCTATAGACGGAAGTGACCAAAACGAAGGGACAAAAGACAGTCCTTATGCTTCTCCCTTAAAAGCGAAAGAAGCTGTTATACAATTAAGGAAAACCGGATATAAGGGCGCAGTAGAAATCATTATTACCGCTGGAACTTATTACTTAACCCAACCCTTAACTTTCACTGCCGAAGAGTCTGGCTCTACCCAACATCCCTATACCATACGGGCGGCTCGAGGCGAGCAGGTCATATTTAGTGCTGCGCGCGCCTTAAGGCTCTCTTGGCAAAAATATAAAGGAGACCTCTGGAAAGCCAACGTTCCTATAGGCACTTCCTTTAAGCAGCTGTTTGCCGATGGCCAAAAACTCATTTGTGCGCGTTACCCAAATTTTGACCCCTCTGTTTTACCTTTTAACGGTTATGCCGCAGATGCCATTAGTCCGGAGCGGGTAAAAACCTGGAAAAATCCGGCCGGAGCTTATGTGCACGCCCTCCATCAAGGGCGTTGGGGAGGCCTTCATTATCAGGTAAGCGGGAAAAAGAACGATAGTACCTTGCAATTAATTGGTGGTTGGCAAAACAACCGACCCAGTCCGATGCATCCCACCTATCGGTATGTGGAAAATGTTTTTGAAGAACTGGATAGTCCAGGAGAGTGGTACCTGGATAGCATACAGCACACCCTCTATTACTACCCCCAACCGGGGCAGCAATTAACAGAAGTAACCTTTGAAGCGAGTAATTTAGAAAATATCATCACGTTACAAGGCAGTGCGCAAAAACCGGTTCACGATATCACAATCGAGGGGATTGACTTTGTACAGACCGCCCCAACCTTTATGAAAACCAAAGAACCATTATTACGAAGCGATTGGACAATCTATCGGCAAGGAGCGGTGAAAATAGATGGGGTGGAACGCTGTATCATACGTCATGCTAATTTTTATAACCTTGGCGGAAATGCTATTTTCGTAAGCAATTATAACCGCAATATTGTCATTGCAGACAATCTGATCGAAAATATTGGTGCCGGAGGCATTAACATCGTTGGCGATCCGGATGCTGTACGTTCACCCGCTTTCCGTTACGAAGATGTTGTGCCAGCTACTGCTATGGATACCATCCCCGGTCCGAAAACGAACAACTATCCCGCCGAATGTACTGTGAGCGATAACTTAATCCGTAATATTGGTTTAATCGAAAAGCAAGTGGCAGGGGTTCAAATTTCGATGTCTGCGAATATAAAAGTGTTTCATAACACCATATACCGCGTACCTAGGGCCGGTATTAACATTGGCGACGGCACTTGGGGTGGACATGTACTGGCCTATAACGACGTGTTCCAGACGGTACTGGAGACCAGTGATCATGGCGCATTCAACTCCTGGGGAAGAGATCGCTTTTGGCATTCCAACCGGAATACCATGGATGCTATCGTGGCGGCACATCCAAACTGGGTAAAGTTAGACGCCATTAAAACCACAATTATTCGAAATAATCGTTTTCAATGTGAACATGGCTGGGATATTGATTTAGACGATGGCTCTACAAATTATGCTATTTATGATAACCTTTGCCTAAGTGGTGGACTAAAGCTTCGGGAAGGATTTTACCGCAAAGTGTATAACAACATCCTAATTAATAATGGTTTTCATCCCCATGTGTGGTTCAAAAATAGCCATGATGTTTTTCGCAATAACCTAGTTATGCAGGCGCATCAAGATATCCAACTCCATGCTTGGGGCGATACCGTAGACTATAATTACTATACGCAATCTATAGACCTACAAAAAGACCAGCAAAAAGGTGTTGAAGCACACGGAAAGCTTATTGAACCTCATTTTGTAAATAGCAAAACGGGTAACTTTGCTTTGATGGATACTGTTGGGCTTCCCTTCAAAAAGATGAGCATGCCACATGTTGGCGTCCAAACCCCTCGATTGAAAAACTTGGCTAAACAACCTATCTTTCCCTCGATTGCTACCAATAATTCCGAGAAAAGAGATCGCATTTTTATTTGGCAAAAAAGTACCTTAAAAAACATTGAAACATTAGGTGAACAGTCGGCCGCAGGATTATCGGATAGATCCGGCGTTTTAGTAGTCCATATTCCCGAAAATTCTCCATTGGCAAGCAGTCAACTCCAAGCTGGAGATGTGATCATTGGCTGTGAAGGTACAACTATTCACGATCTGGACGAGCTTTCATCATTTCTATCCTCCTCAACGATTAAAAAATCCTTGAACCTTACTATTGTCCGTAATCAACAAAAACAACAGATTACCATTGCTTTTAATCCCAAATGATAGGATAGGTGTATAGATCATCCTACTTAAAAACGACCTCTAATTTCACCCAGGTACTATCGTTTGGCAATTGCTTCCAGGCAGACCCTTTTCGAATAATATCCTGTGCCCGCTCATTGAGCTCTTCATTTAGTCCCTTTAAAACGAATAGATCAGTTGGTTTTCCTTCTTTAGTGATGTGGAACGCAATTGTTACGACACCTTCATTGCCAGTCGAAACCTGAGTTGCTTTGGCTAAATATTTTTTATATGCTCTCCAGCCAATGAGTGGTTCCGTCACTTTCCGAGCCTCAACAATGGCTACCTTCCCAGTTGATGCGCTCGCTTGAGCACCTTGCACACGTCCCGTTAGTAGTCTTTTTTGCTGTTTCCCGTAGCCAACTACAACAACTTCGTTCAGGGCTTCGTTGGCTGGTTGCATCGCAATGAGTAGGCTATCTTCTCCTCTTCCTTGAGCATTTACCCGTTGATGTTCATAACCGATATAGGACAACGCTAGCTGTTGATTATCTTTAGGTACGGCCAATGCAAATCGGCCATTACTATCAGTTTGCGTCGCACTACCTTGAATACCATTTACAACAACGCCTTGAAGTGGCTCACGGCTAACCTGATCCGTAACCGTCCCACTAATTATTACTGGCCGATCAGCCAGACCTTCTTGACTATCTTTTTTTACCAGCGCAGCAATGGCTTGATCTGCTACTACTGAAGTCGGTGTATCGATCTTACTATTGTCCAACGTTTTGCGAGCAGTCATTTGCGGTACATCTTTTTGTTTCTTGACAGGAATAGATGCTGCTACTCTTTTTTTCATAGGAGGATTTGCCGCAATTCGTGGTGTAGAATCTACGGTATAGGGCTCGCTGACGATTGGTTGATCCCTTGTTGGTGGAGCATGCTGTACTACAGCAGGAGCTGTCGGCTGATCTCGTTTTAAGAACCAGACCCCCACAACTAAAAGTGCAAATACAAGCGTTGCAGCGGCCATCCACCTAACACCTGGTAATTTCCTTTCTTTAACGCTAGGAGAAATCCGTTGATGCAACTGTTGTTGAATCGCCGCTATTGCAGCCTCATGTTCCCGCGGCTCACCTATTTCCATTCCCGTCATCAAATCCATCAATAAAGGATCATGCTGTGCTCTTCGTTCCAGTTCATGCATCTCACGAGCATTTAACTCGCCTTTTAGATACCGCTTGATTAATGCTATGTCTCTATTATTCCTGTCCACGGTGCTTCTCCATACAAATCTTTAAATTCCGCTTTCCATTCTGGATATAGCTTTTTACTTCTTTTAAGCTATATCCCGTCAACTCAACGATTTCCTTATAGCATTTTTCTTGCAGAAAAAACAGATCCACACTTTTTTGCTGTTGCCGGGATAGTTGCTCCATGCATCTTTCCAAAGCAGTCAATTGTTGTTCCTTTTCATTCCGGTCATCAGGATGCATGCGTATCGGAAATTCCATAATTTCTTCTATAGAAACGTGATGTATTTTCTTTTCTGCGCGTAACTGCATCAAACAATGGTTACGGCTTAACACATATAACCAAGTAACGAATTTCTTAATTTCCTGTTTATGAATTTTACTAATCAACTCCTCAAAAATCTGCATCACGGCATCCTTACAACGTTCACTATCCTCCAAATAGCGTAAACATACATAGTATACCATTTCTGCATGTCGTTGAAAAAGCTCGCCCAATACTGCCAGATCGCCCGTTTTACGATAACGGGCCACTAAGGCCTCATCGTCCTCTGGAGCTGACTTTTTGGAATTGCTGAACCAATGCATATTGGTGTTAAAATAGTTCTTTTTGGGGAAATAGCCAAGAGAAAGGCTATCCTAATTCTCCATTGATGCACAAACAACCTTACTAAACGTATGCACATCAGAAATGAAGCTTTTAATCATTGCCGTTATCGGCAAAAAACACAAAAATTTCAATATTTATTTATCGTATATTTGCCGATAACGATATTTATAACAAAAAAATGAACTATATTTCAGTAAGTGAATTTGCAAAAAAATGGAATATTCCTGAAAGAACTGTGCGAAATTACTGTGCGAAAGGAAAAATTAAAGGGGTTTTTCTTACAGGTAAAACATGGAATATTCCAGAGGATGCAAGCATATCTGAAAAAGAAAATAAAAAGAAGTTTAGTAAAAATCCTTTACTTAATCATCTCAAAGAGCAAAAGGATATGAGGCTGAAAGGAGGAATTTATCATCGTACACAGATTGACCTAACGTATAATTCAAATCGTATTGAAGGTAGTAAATTAACCCATGATCAAACCCGATATATCTTCGAAACGCATACTATTGGAGCATCCAAAGAGAGTATCAACGTTGATGATATTATCGAAACCACCAACCACTTTCGTTGTATCGATTTGATCATTGATAAAGCAAAAATCAAACTGACTGAATCTTTCATTAAGGAATTACATTTTATATTGAAATCAGGAACGTCTGACAGTCGGAAAGATTGGTTTAATGTTGGAGCATATAAACAGCTTCCGAATGAGGTTGGAGGTAATGAAACTTGTCCACCTAAGGAAGTTTCAACAAAAATGGCGGCATTACTTTCCAATTATCACAGCATTGAAAAGAAAACTTTTGAAGATATTATTGATTTCCATTATCAGTTTGAAATTATTCATCCTTTCCAAGATGGTAACGGTCGTGTTGGTCGCCTGATTATGTTCAAAGAATGTCTTGCAAATACTATTGTACCTTTTATTATAGATGAAGATTTAAAGGTGTTTTATTATCGGGGCTTACATGAATGGAAACACATTAAAGAATACCTGTTAGATACTTGTCTTACTGCACAAGATAATTACAGGGCTATACTTCAATATTTCGAAATAGAACATTAATAGGTTTTACAAAAACTGCTGTCATTTTAAAAAAACCTTTTGCATAACCTTGATAGAAAGATTTCTCAATAATCCGCAATAAACAATGTTAAAAATCAAAAACGTACCATTTTACGTACTTTCCATTATTTTTGTACATTTGTATATTAGCATCATACCATGGAAATCACGAACTACACCTTATTCAGGCAACAACTCAAACTTTATTTAGATAAGGTTTTAGAAGATCATACCCCACTATATGTCACCCGGTCTAAAGGAAAAGAGGTCGTTGTTTTATCCAAAGAAGATTATGACAGCATGCAGGAAACGTTCTATTTGTTACAAAGTCCGAAAAATGCCGCCAGACTACTGGAAGGAATCACCGCTTATGAACAAGGTAAAGGAAAAGAACGTAAACTACTGGATGAATGAAGAAAATTTTCTTAGATGGTGGTTGGGAAGATTATCTGCATTGGCAAAACACAGATAAAAGTCTGCTGAAAAAGATAAACGGTTTACTGAAAGAAATAGAAGGAACATCCTATGCCGGTTCTGGAAAACCTGAACCGTTAAAATATAATCTTAGTGGCTGGTGGTCTAGGCGAATTACACTAGAACACCGATTAATCTATAGAATAGACAACGACTCCATCATTATTCTACAATGTAGGTATCATTACTAATCCTATTCACATAACCTAAAAAGCCATAAAATCAACATTCTTTTCCTTAAAGCCTAAAGATTATTGCCTCATACTTAAAGCCGATTTATGGAATTTTAACACCCCTTGCATCCTTTGCCAAAATTCAATATGATGAAGGCAACAAGTATGTTATTTCTGCTGTTCTTTAGCCTGGTAAGCTTTACCAACAGCAACGACCGCATTATTAGCGGAACGGTTTACAGCCAAGCCGACCAGCAGGCATTGCCCGGCGTTTCGGTTATTATTGAGGGCGCGTCTAAGGGGGTTATGACAGACCAAAAGGGTCATTATACAATCACAATAAGTTCAAAAGACCAATTTCTCGTGTTCCAATACATTGGATTCAAAACGACGCGCGTTCCCATCGGTCCATCCAATACCTTGGATGTTCAACTCCAGTCGGCTGATC
Organism: Olivibacter ginsenosidimutans; assembly: GCF_039542865.1. Lineage (NCBI taxonomy): Bacteria > Pseudomonadati > Bacteroidota > Sphingobacteriia > Sphingobacteriales > Sphingobacteriaceae > Olivibacter > Olivibacter ginsenosidimutans. The sequence goes on from NZ_BAABIQ010000042.1 coordinate 144,373, forward strand.
AAGCGTTGGATGAAGTTGTTGTCGTTGGAGCTGGTAGACAGAAAAAAAGCAGACTAGTGGGAAGCAGTGCATATGGAATGGCCGTCGTACCAAGGGGAGTCACTGTATCTAATCAAGTTCGCATCTGGGGGCAACCTCGTCCGACAGAAACGTATCAGAAAATCAAAGAAAATGGTTTTACTAGTCCGATTAAAGAACCCCTATCCACCTTTGCCGTGGATGTAGATGCGGCTTCTTACAGCAATGTACGCCGTTTTATCAATAACGGTGAACTTCCACCCAAAGATGCCGTGCGCGTTGAGGAGATGATCAATTATTTCCAGTATGACCTCAAGGGTCCTTCGGATAACCGTCCGGTTGCCATCTCCACCGAACTTTCCCAAGCTCCTTGGAATCCACAACATCAGTTATTACGTGTTGCCCTCAAGGCCAAATCAGTGGACACCGACAAGCTGCCTCCCTCAAATTTTGTTTTTTTGATCGATGTATCGGGCTCTATGGCGGAAAGCAATCGCCTACCTTTAGTAAAAACTTCACTCAAAATGCTAGTCGATCAGCTACGGGATAAAGACAAGGTCGCGCTCGTGACTTACGCAGGCACCGCAGGAATTAAGCTTGAAAGTACGCCAGGTAATCAAAAGATGAAAATCAAAGATGCTATCGACGACCTCTCCGCCAACGGATCAACGGCTGGTGGTGCAGGTATCAAGATGGCCTATAAATTAGCACGGGAACAGTACATCAAGGAAGGGAATAACCGCATTATTTTAGCCTCTGATGGCGACTTTAATGTTGGCCCATCCAGTGATGAAGACATGGAAGAACTGATTACCGAAGAGCGCGAAAGTGGTATCAATCTCTCTATACTAGGTTTTGGTATGGTGAATCTCAAAGACAGTAAAATGGAAATCATGGCCGACAAAGGTCGTGGCAATTATGCCTATATTGATAACCTTTCGGAAGCGCGGAAAGCCATCATCACCGAATTCGGTGGTACACTTTTTACCGTGGCCAAAGATGTAAAAATACAAGTGGAATTTAATCCGGCTAAGGTACAGGCTTATCGTTTACTGGGTTATGAAAATCGTTTGCTTGAAAGCAAAGACTTTAACAATGACCAGAAAATAGGTGGCGATATGGGGGTTGGACACAGCGTTACCGCTTACTATGAAATCGTGCCTTTTGGTGTTCGCGACAACTATGCGGGAAATGTTGATCCACTTAAGTACCAAACAAACAGCAAACCGATAAATAATACCTATAACCATGAAATTGCCCAAGTTAAGTTTCGGTATAAAGAACCTGGCGGACAAAAAAGCAAATTAGAACAGCTTACGATAGCTGATAAACCCATTGACTTCCACCATGCCAGTGCCGATTTTCGCTTTGCCAGTGCCGTAGCGGAACTGGGAATGCTTTTACGGAATTCTGAATACAAACAACAAGCAGACTATGATCGGCTTATTGCCCGGGCTAAAGCAGCGAAAGGTACTGATGAAGAAGGCTACCGCGCAGAGTTTATTAGATTGGCGGAAAGCGCCAAACTACTGGCCAGAAGTAAAGCCGTTGCCAACCTAGGTGAATATTAGCTGAAATGAAAACGAGCGTGTCCGAAAAGTCTTGGGCTTTTCGGACATGCTCGTTAAATAACTATTTGTCCTTACCTCGAATTTCTTTAGTTTTGTATTAAAACATAACTGTTATGGTAACTGTAAGAATCAAGAGTAGCAACAAACAGGCAAAAGCATTAATAGAAATGTTAAAAACTTTTTCTTTCGTTGAAGTAGAGGAGGAAAAACGATATAATGCAGAAACAGAAAAAGCTATACAAGAGGTTCGAGACGGAAAGGTTACGAAAACCAAGAATTCAGAAGATTTATTTAAACAACTGGGCATCTAATGTACAGTATCTTCTATTCCAATAAAATCAAGAAAGACATCCGACTTGCCCAAAAAAGAGGATTGAATATAGCGCTATTCAAAGCAATTATTCAAAAGCTTGAAAATAATGAACCTCTACCCGTAAAGCACAAACCGCATAAACTAACAGGAAATTACAATGGGCTTTGGGAATGCCACATTCAACCAGATTGGCTATTGATCTGGGAACAAAATGACGAAATTAAACTTATCTCGCTTATTAGAACTGGTACGCATGCAGATTTATTTTAACGCTCAATTAATCGTTCTTTAGAAAATTTAACACAATGTGGGCAAAGGCCATTAAGTGGCATTTCTTGGTGCAATAGTCAACCGCAACAGATAATGATCGGTCGCGAACCTTTGCAAAAATGCCTGACTTTTCCTAACTTCGTTTGATACCATCAGCGAGAGTAGCTCAGTCGGTAGAGCGCAACTTTCCCAAAGTTGAGGTCGCGGGTTCGAACCCCGTCTTTCGCTCCACTTATAAACACAATAACCAATCCCCACAGTTTACTAAATAAGGAATACCAGCAATAGGATATTTCACAGAAACTTCCACGTACACAAATTCAACAACAGCAACCCATTAAACAAAGCGTTAATTAGTGTTACAACATTGTTAATAAACCACCATTAACAATGTTGTAACACTTATTTACACAAAACCACCTTAAGTTTGCCTTATTATAACTTATATAATTATCTAAACAAAAAGAATTAACTAACAACCAGATTGTCAGGTATCTCGCTTCATTGTAAACAGACCGCCAAAACCTGTTTACAAGCGCTATAGCTTGCTTTATCACATAAAATAAAATGTTAACAAATGGAAAATGACAACTAAACCAATCAGATCTATACATCGCTAAAACATTTTAACCAATCAAAAACAAAACAAGAACCATATGACACAAGAACCAATCAACATCCTCAGAAATCCGAAGAAAGGAAAATTATGCTTCATTTTCTTTCTATTTGTATTTCGAATGACGGTAGCTCAGGAAATTAAGGTTACCGGACATCCAACACCTCCTGCTACATTTTCTGGTATGGTTACCGATGCTGAACATAATCCCTTAGCCGGCGTATCGGTTAACGTAAAAGGGACAAGCAAAGGAACCTCCACCGATCCACACGGTCGGTTTTCCATCCAAGCTTACGAACACGACATCTTAGTCTTCTCGATGATCGGTTATACCAGCCAATCTATCGAAGCAAACAAAAGCTTTTTAGAAGTAACGCTTAGCTTAAGTACTCAAAATATGGATGAAGTAGTCGTGGTAGGTTATGGATCTATGAAAAGAGCAGATGTAGCAACCGCTATTGCCTCCGTAAAGCCCGAAAAGTTTAACAATGCCGGCAATAGAGATGTTCGATCTTTGCTGGAAGGAAAAGTCGCTGGCCTTACGGTCACTCGAACGGAAGGAAGCTCGCCAACTTCAGGTGTTGCCATCCAACTGAGAGGAGTAGTATCCATCAATGGCAGTCAGTCTCCGTTAATGGTCATCGATGGTATCCCCGGAGGTAATGCAGACCTACTCCGAGCAGAAGATATTGAGTCTATCGAAGTGTTAAAAGATGGATCAGCTGCAGCCATTTATGGTTCTAGCGCTAATGCTGGAGTCATTCTCATTACAACGAAACGTGGGCAATCGGGCGCGCCTACCATCGAATATAGCAGTTTTGTTAATCGCCATTACCAGACAAACACCCCTAGGTTTCTAACGGCCGATGAATATCGTTCGGCGATGGCCGACTTGGGCTACAGTGCATCGGCCTACGACAGAGGAGGTAATACCAACATGTATCAGGAAATTTTAAACAAAGACAACATTTCCCACAGCCACGACCTATCGGTATCGGGCGGTAATGAGAAAACGGTATACCGGGCATCGGTCTATTATAACAACTTAGAAGGGATAGGTAAAGCAAACGAACGGGAACAATATGGTGCCCGCATGTCGCTCGAGTCGAAAGCTTATGACGATAAGCTCACATTCCAATCCAATTTAGCAACCAATTACAATAACATGAATATGTTAGGCGATGAAGGCTGGGAAGCGGCCAGCAGAGCGAATCCTACGAACCCCATGTATAACGAAGACGGTTCATTCTATGAAGATTTATCCTCAGACGAAAATAAATATGCCCGCCTATTTCAGCAAAAATATGATCGCATTCAACAAACCAGTTCCTTAGATGCAAAACTGATCTTTGAACCCCTTAAAGACCTGAAATTTTCTGCCTTTGGAAGTATCCAGCGAGATGACCAAAAGAACAATAAGTATTATGATAAAGATTCTAGAACCTCTATCAACAGTTATAATGGAAATGGTTATGCCTATAAAAGTTCTTACTTGAACACACAGTACGCTTTTGAACCTACTATTGATTATAAATACGATCTCCAGGATCACCACTTAAGTGCTGTGCTTGGTTATAGTTACCGCTATCAAGTGGAAGAATCTTTTGACGCTACCAATTATGGTTTTTTAAATGATGCAAATGAGGAAAATGACATCGGTAGTGGAAGTTATTTAGTGGATGGTAAGGCTGGTATGAGTAGCAGCAAAGAAGATCAAACACTTATCGCCTTCTTCGGAAGGATAAACTATGTGTACAAAGATCGTTATGTTTTACAAACCTCATTACGAAGGGAAGGTTCTTCCAAATTTGGCGCCAACAATAAGTGGGGGAACTTCCCTGCAGTCTCTTTCGCATGGAATGTGAATAACGAAACGTTTATGCGAAATATTTCGTCTACCTTATCTACTTTAAAGCTCCGCGTAGGATATGGTGTTACGGGAAATTCGGGTATTGACCCCTATCAATCGATGTCGACAATCGGTACGGGAGGCTATTATTTAACTGATGAAGGTACCTGGGTGCAAACCTATGGACCCAACAAAAATCCAAATCCCAACTTAAAGTGGGAGACGAAAAAAGAATGGAACCTCGGTGTCGATTTTGGCTTATTGGCAAACAGAATATCGGGAACAATTGATCTTTACCGTAGAAAAACAGACGATTTATTACTCACCGGCGTTACATCGGCCATACCTGCCAATATCATTTCCACCTACACAACGAATATTGGCACCATATCCAGTAAAGGTATAGAATTGACAATAAATACGATTCCCTATAGCAATGAGCATTTCACCTGGAAGGCCGATTTACTGGGCAGTTATACGTTCTCCAACACCTTGGATAAGTTTTCAAACAATGCGGCCGACTATTTAGAATACGGTTCTATTGGCGGATACGGAGCGCTTGGTAATGCCATTCGTATGTATGAGGGATCAAATATTGGCGACTTTTTTGGAAAACGTTTTGCTGGTTTTGACGAAAATGGTGAGTGGTTGTTCTACAACGCGGCAGGAGAAAAAGTAAGTGGAAGCGCCATTACAGACCAAGATAAAACCGTTATTGGAAACGGTGCACCTAAATATTACCTGTCTTTTGCTAACTATTTTCAATATAAGCAATTTGATTTAACTATTGCTTTTAGGGGAAAGTTCAAGTTCGACGTCCTAAATCGTCAAAAGATGGCTTACGGAAATCTTAAAACCCTGAGCAGTGGGTATAATGTACTAAAAGAAGCGATCAATGACGGGTTAAATGCCTCTTACCAATATTCGGATTATTTTCTGGAAAACGGCGATTTTGTGAAATTGGATAACCTAACCTTAGGTTATACCTTAAAACAGCACAATCCCAAAATTCCAAGAACACGCTTATTTGTAACAGCAAGAGACCTCTTCACCATTACAGGTTATTCTGGTGAAAATCCAGAAGTAGATGATACCGGACTTGCACCTGGCCTAGCCTCCTATGTCTCCACTCCGGTAACCAGAAATTTTACGATCGGCCTTAATGTTCAATTTTAAACGGCAACCTACACACTCCTGCATACCAATCATACAGCCCAGAAGTGTGAACAAAACATATGAGATATGAGTACAACACTAAAAACGCTCCTTAAACCATTAGCAATTATCGCGAGTTTAGTCATCGCGAGCTCCTGTACTAAGTTGGATGAACAAGTTTATAGCGACCTGACTACTACCAACTTTTATACCACAAAAGACGAAGTCATATCAGCAGTTCTGAGGCCTTATACACACAGTAGGGCGGTTTTTGCGGCCCAATCTCGGGAGAATATTTGGCGATTAAACGAACTATCGGCAGACCAGCTGGCCTGGCCACAAAAAGGAATACATGGATATGATGACGGTAAATGGATACAGCTGCATTACCATACCTGGACGAACATGCACGCCACCATAAGTGATGCCTGGAATCTTTTGTTTATGGGACTTGGCTATTGCAATAGCGGCGTTGAAAACTTAGAGGCACATGAAGCGTCGGAGATGGGAATAACCGAAGAAGAGAAAAGCGAATACATTGCAGAATTAAAGGCTAATAGAGCTTTTTACTACTTGCAGGCTATCGGCACCTTTGGTAATGTACCCATCGTGACAGCTGTTGGAACTCCTGAATATCCAGCAACAAATTCAAGACAGGAAGTATTTGATTTTATCGAGTCCGAGATGCTGTCTGTCATTGATGCCTTGCCCGAAATGAGTAGTGCGAATTCGGGTAGATTCACCAAAATTGCTGGTTACGCGATGTTGGCTGATCTCTACCTCAATGCCGAAGTATGGACAGGAACTGCCCGCTGGAATGATTGTCTCACGTACTGCAATAAAGTTCTTGCTGGTGAAGGAGGATCCCAACATGGAACATTAGCGTTGGATAATGATCTTTTAACACCGTTCAGTACACAAAATACCGAAACTTCCAATGAAAATATCCTAGTACTCTCGTACGATTACCAATCTTCCTCCGACCGTTGTAACTGGGCTAGTGATTTTTATCATTTTGCACAAAAATACATTGATGGTGGTGATCGCAATGGAAATAATGGGATTGTCGTTATTCCCTCTGCTTATGATGCTTTTGACGATCATGATCTGCGAAAAAAAGAATGGATGCTCATTGGTACGCAATATTATTACAATGATCCTACCACGCCGGTTAAAGGTACCGTTGAATATGCCGGTGAACCCCTTACTTTTGTTAAGGAAATTAAACTCAACAAATCCGGAGGAACAACTTCAACCATGTACACCGGAGAGGAGAATAGCGGTGCCCGGTTTAATAAATACCGTGGCGGAGTGTATGGTAGTGACGACTTCTGTAATAACGACTACGTGCTGTATCGGCTCGCCGAATTTTATTTAATGAAGGCTGAAGTGTTAATGCGCCAAGCAGGCGGTACCGCAACTACGGAAGCTGTTGAACTGGTGAACACGGTTAGAAAACGTGCCTTCACAGAGACCGATTGGGCGACTGGAAATTACAGCTATACGACATCTTCACTCACGATGGACGAACTGCTGGCGGAAAGAGGTCGAGAGTTTATCTTTGAAGGCAAACGACGCATCGATTTAATACGGTTTGGGAAATTTGTAACAGGAACTTGGTGGGACCATAGTGCAACGACAAACACCAATTTACAATTATTTCCTATCCCTTTTAGCCAAACATCTGTGAATCCGAATCTAGTACAAAACGAGGGATACTAAGTAGTAAGCGCTTGTCTAAAAGTCCTATTATTATCCTATCGAGCGAAATGAAACTGCGTTTCGCTCGATAGGATATGGAGAAAACCACCACCCTAGTTGGCAGCACTCGCCTGAAGCGATGAACGATCAAAGCTAAAACTGCCAAACATGAATATATCGGACAACTGAAATTTTTTCTTATGTCTTTTATTCGTATTGAATAAAGTTATTCATTAGTAATAAATAAAGTTATTTAATGGTATTGAACAAATCGCTATATTTGTCCCTATACGATTCATGATGATACGCCAGGAACAGATAAGTGCTATAATAGTTTCTCAGCAAGAAAGCTTTTTAAATAAGAGGGCCGATCTTCCAAGAGAAGCATTGCCATATATTCCTATCGTTGATGGTTATGCAACGATCATAACCGGTATCCGTCGTTGTGGAAAGAGCACGATGTTGCTGCAACTATTGAAAAAAAAATATAAAAATGCTTTATATGTTAATTTTGAAGATATCCGTTTAGCTGGGTTTGAAGTTTCGGATTTCAACCGATTGAAAGAAGCCATCGATCAGCAGGGAACCCGAGTTCTGTTTTTTGATGAGATCCAACTGACCGAAAAATGGGAAATATTCGTGCACCATTTGCTACGGGAAGCATACACCGTATTTATTACCGGATCCAATGCATCACTTTTAAGTAAGGAATTAGGAACACACCTTACCGGTCGCCATTTATCCAAAGAGCTTTTTCCATTCTCCTTCAACGAATATGCTCGTTTTAAAAAGCTGAATACGGACAAACAGGCACTCCTTTCCTATCTAAATGACGGCGGATTACCCGAATATGTCAAGCACCGGGAACCGCTAATCCTACAGCAACTACTGGAGGACATCCTCGTGAGCGATATAGCCGTGCGGCACGGCATTAGAGATACAGGATCATTAAAACAGTTAACGGTTTATCTCATTTCCAATGTGGGAAGTCCGGTTTCTGCAAACAAACTGGTCGACATGTTCGGCATCCGGTCGAGTGCCACCATATTGGAATATTTTAATTACCTTACTGATGCATACCTCATTGAATTTTTACCACAATTTAGCTATTCGCTAAAAGCACAATCTCGGAACCCCAAAAAAGTCTATACGATAGACAATGGTTTCTTGTCTACAGTTGCCACCTCCTTCACCGAAAATCTTGGCAGGAAATTGGAGAACCTAATTTACCAGCAACTGCGCAGAAACTATCAGGAACTTTACTTTTTCTCAGAAAAGGGCGAATGTGATTTCATTGTATTCGTTAAAGGAAGAATCCATCAGGCCATACAAGTATGTTATCAGATCAACGACCTCAATTTTGACCGGGAATACCGTGGTTTATTGCAAGCCCTTCAATTTTTCCAGATCAAAGAAGGATTTATGATCACATGGGATCAAAAAGACGTTTTTCAGGAAAAGGATTATACCATCCACATGGTACCTGCTTATGAATACCTGATGTTAAGTGGAAAGTAACTACGCTTAAGTGTAAGGGCAGACGACCGTTTAATTTCCACGGCCCATATTTCATTGTTCTCGTCTTCCAAAATAAGGTCGATCTCTGTTTGTGTACTCGTTCTGTAATAGCTATACCGCCATTTGCTGGAAAGCCGTAAAATGATATTCTCTACAACAAAACCTTCCCAACTTGCCCCAAGTATCGGATTACCGAGCAAATTGTCAAAATTGGAAACATTAAGTAAACGATGTAAGATTCCAGTGTCTCTCAAGTATATTTTTGGTGATTTAATAAATCGCTTTTTGGTATTACCAGACCAAGGTTGAACTTGCCTGACCATATAAAAGTCAGTTAGAATATCTAAATAAGAGCGAATAGTTGTATGGCTTACTTCCAAACTTTTCCCCAGTTCGGAAAACACAGCTTGCTGACCATGGTAATGAGCCAACATCGACCAAAATGTTCGCATTCTCGAAGCGGAGACTTTGGGACCTATTAGTGGAATATCCCGTTATCCTAAAGCTCCCTAATAACCATCATATATTTTCTGTAATTCAAAAATAACCTAATACCCTGTAATTTGAAAGTTAAACTTTCAAATTACAGGGTATTAGCTATTTAAAGCTTACCAATTGAAAATTTAGCTTTCAATTTGCATCATTTTTAATGGTTCTCTAAAGTTATATGATCGAAAATTTAGTTATTGGTATTAACCGTAACGACGCCCGTACCGGAACATTTACGTTACCTTCCTATACCTTATTGAATGCCAGTATTTTCTATGATGCCAAATCTTTCCGTATTGGGTTTAAAGCAAATAATATCACCGATAAACACTACTTCAAAGGTTGGAGCACCATAGAGCCGCAAGTAGCTCGTAATTTCCTGGGCTCGATCGCTTATAAATTTTAAAAAGGCCATTGGCTATCTGCGTTTCCCGACTGTTAGTGAGGATATGACAATCAACGACTAGCAGTCGGGTTTTCTTTTTAGTAAACAAGGAAATGCGCTATAAAAGCCATTGATTTGCTAAAGCCAATTCTTCACGTGATATACTGTGCATTTTCCCTGGGTAAACATTTAACTCCACTTGTCCACCTAATCCTTCCAGTACCACCACGCTTTCTTCTACGCGAGAAAGCGGTACATGCGGGTCAGGATTGCTGGTTGTCACGAGAATAGGTGTTTGCTCAAAATCACCCTGATAATGACTGACGACTAACCTTTCCCCAATCAATCCACCTGTAAAAGCAATGATACCACCATATTTTTGTGCATTTCTTGCGACATACTCCAGCGTCAGACAAGCGCCCTGAGAAAAACCCAAAAAATAGGTGTTTGCCGGAGAAATGCCATTTTTATCGATTTCATCCATCGTCTCGGCAATAGTTGCCATAGCCGAATCTAAGGCCGGTTGGTTTTGATTTTCAGGAGCCATAAAACTATAGGGGTACCAACTGTTGCGATTCGCCTGAGGTGCTACGATGGCCATATCCTGAAGGTGTAAAAAACGCTGCAAAGAAATAATAGCTGTTGCCGAACCACCCCTACCATGGAACATAAGTATGGCCTTATTAGCTTCCGACAATGGAACTCCCGCTGTTACCAGCTGTTGTTGATGCGTGTACATGTTTTTACTAGTTATTATTGAAGAAATATCGAGGAGAAATCAATTATACTTGTTATAGGTAACTCGATTATATTGCATATAAAAAAGTATTTATCTAAGTTTGTTTTATGACAACATTAACCATAGAAGTTTTAAACAAAAAAGCCTTAAGGCTATTGAAAGATTTAGAACAACTTGACATTATACGTGTCCGAAAGCATAAATCTTCGAATCATGCTACGCCTAATCATCGTATTGCTGGATATAAAGGGGCTATGAAAGCCCAAACTATGGATGAAATCAACCAACAATTAGAAGACCTACGTAACGAATGGCAATAAATTATCTTTGGGACACCAATACCGTTATTTATTATCTACAGCAGCATTTTCCTAAAGAGGCAGAGACTTTATAGATAAAACGTTAAGTCAATCTATTCCTGCTATTTCAGCGATCACTGAAGTGGAGCTTCTCTGTTGAAAAACTGCAACAAAAAAAGATATTACTATATTAAAAAATTTCATTTCGGATGCATTCGTTATCGAATTAATTCAAGAAGTTAAAGAAGAAACGATAAAGATTCGACGACGATATAGCATTAAACTTCCTGACGCTATTATTGCAGCAACAGCAATAAGCCATAAATTGACATTAATTACCCGTAACACAAAAGACTTTTCCGCCATCAAAGGATTGAAGTCAGTCAATCCGTTTGCACTGTAAAACCTGTAATCAACGTATTTATATCTCCCTATTATGAGGAGCCTGTTTAAATTATTATCCTCTTAATCCAATGCCGGAAGCACTTTTTCCAACTGTTCCCGATAAGCTTCATATTGCGCAGGCAGCTTTAAACTCGTGCCCAATTGATCAACAGGTTCGTCTACGCTAAACCCGGGATTATCCGTTGCCAATTCAAAAAGTACGCCGCCCGGTTCTCTAAAATATAAGGAATAGAAATAATTGCGGTTGATTTTTTCGGTAATGTGCAATCCTGCTTCCTGTATTTTTTCACGATAATGCATCAAAACCTCCTCGTTTTCAACTCGGAAGGCTACATGATGCACCGAACCTCCTGCCACATGGCCAACGTGTTCGCCCGGAACTTCCACCACATCTACTACATTTGCTTGCGCTACCGTATCGGTGATGAAGCGATAACGATTGACTTCCTGTTGCAACAAACGATAACCTAAGATATCCGTTAACACCTTTACCGTGGTATCCATTTTATTCGTGGTTATCGTAATGTGGTGAAAACCACGCAAGGCTTGTTGCTCACCAAGCTCATTTGTCGTCCATGGCTTACGTTCATCTGCAATTTTTGGAACGGTCAGCTCAATTTTCAACCCATCGGGATCGAGGAAGGTCAGGTACGCTTCACCAAACTTTTCTGAAGGTTTATTATAGGTTACGTTATTTTTTTCCAATCGATCTAACCAAAAATCTAGACTACCTGCCGGTACCGCATAACCAATTTCCGTTACCTGCCTACTACCGCGCCTTCCACTACTGATTCCATCCCAAGGAAAAAAGGTCAAGATCGTACCAGGTGTTCCTACTTCATCACCGTAATAAAAATGGTAGGTCTCTGGATCATCAAAATTTACCGTTTTTTTGACCAATCGTAAACCCAATATCCGCGTATAAAAATCGTAATTTTTCTTGGCATCACCTGCTATAGCCGTAATATGGTGAAAACCTTTTATTTTATTTTCCATGTTATTTCCTTCACGCCTATGTTGATACAAATATCGGCCACACAGGGTTCGAAAAAATTGATGTACGGTAAGAAATCTCTTTGTTGTTGTCTGGATTCCCCTACCATATCTAACCTATTTCCTAACTATTTCCTGAAAAGAACAAAGATTAAATTAAGAATAAATTAATTTTAAATCTATAAAGATATCGAGTTTTACCGTTTTTTTACCGTAAAGTCACCGTATTTTTATCGTATTTTATACGATAAAAATACGGTGACTTTACGAATTAAATACGATTATATTTACCTTTTAAATACTTTTATTAGTTTTTCTTTATACTTTTTTTATACCTTTGTTTTAGGAGTTAGTAAGAATTTGGAGGGCTGTTGGACACAATATTAAACCAATTAATCGTACAATATGGGTATCATCAATCAAGGTATTAATGGTTCTTTTCGCGGAAAGGCAGGAAGCGTTATCGGAAGCGGATGGAAAAAAATTGATTACATCAAAGGAAGACCTCGGCGTTATAAAAACAAAGGCAATCCCAGCGCAGCACAATCTTTACAGCAAAAGAAATTTACGTTACTCAATCAATTCTTCAAGCCGGTCTCTCACATTTTAACCATCGGTTTCGGCAGCGCGCTCCAAAAATCGACTGCCCGAAATGCGGCTTTCCGTTATAACTATGATCACGCTTTTCTGTTTGCGGGAGAAGAACCATCGCTCAATTATAGCGCATTAAAATTCAGTCATGGTTCTTTATTTCCACCGGGACAAGAAAAAGCAGTTATGCTTAATGGAGAGATCAAGATTACGTGGAATACGAAAACCTATGGCCTCAGCGGTGGATTGGATGATGAAGTACATATTATCCTATATATCCCCAGCATAGATCAATTTGTTTTAGTGAGACCGACAGCGCTGCGCTATTCAGGGGAGGCCTCTTTTGCCATGGAAAATTTTGGGGAAAAGGGAGAATTGATTCATCTGTGGATGTTTCTATGCGATAGCCAGCGTAAACGTGTTTCACCTACCGTTTATTTAGCTGTTCAACATGATTAATACGCAACCAAGACATGGAATTTTTCTTTGATAAGCATACGCCGAAAAAACAAAAAGAACCTTACGGAAAATTAGCCAGTCAGCAAAAAATGCGCTTGGCCATGACCTTTCTCCATCCATTAAGACCGATCATCAATGAGAGCTGGGCCAAATATGGTGAGGGTAAGAAAACGAAAGCCTTCGGACAAGCACTTCGAAAGGTCATACAAGATGCGATCGAGGGAAACTATCCCGATCAACGGATTATTCCTGACCGCGTACTGATTAGTATGGGTACAGTACCGCTTTCACCCATTACTGATGTGGTACGATCGGAGGCATCGCTGGAAGTATATTTTGAAAATCAAGCCCATCCCATGGCTAAAGATGGCGATGAGGTGACCATCATTGCTTATAGTCCGGATCTAGGCATCGGTGCGAAAAATGACCAAATATGCAGTCGCAAAGACGGTCGTATTGAAGTAGAGCTTCCACCTCAATTCGAGCAAGGTGCTTTCCATGCCTATCTATTCTTTCGCGATATCAAAAAAAATAATTTCTCCAAAAGTTATTACCTCGGGTATTTTGAGCCGTTGATTTAGCGACTATTTAACCTGAATTTAGCAATAGGCAATAAGCCGTATGCTTTAAGCTATTTACACAGCCTGCAAGTCTATAAAATCAGTAAATGCTTATCGCTTAAAGCCTAAAGCGTGCGCGTTCAAAATTAACTATACCCATTTAAACAGTATCTTAATGGTTCCTAGCTGGTCAGCGATATTGTCGAGAAACGGACTTACCTTTTTCTCCAGGTTTAAGCGGTAGCGGGATCACGATATCCGTAGTGTGGCTTTCTGGATTAAACACAGCTCCTTCTCCTGTTAATTTTCCTTCAATCCGCAATTTAAAGACCGTTAATTGTTGTGTAGGGTCGCACACCGTAATTTGCAAATCTTGTTCATCCTGTTTTAGTAGGAATAAGCCTGGGGTTTCGACAATCAATTTCCTTGTTCCTTGCGTGACAGTCGCTGTTTGGTAAAAGACCCCTGCGACTGCTTGCGCTTTATCGGATTGAATGACCTGTGCACAACTGTCATTCTGAAGTAAGTGTACAGTTGGCTTTGAGGCAAATGTTGCCATTTCGTTAGGCGTTACATTAGGCACAACCATATAGGCGTAGCTTTGTTGCCGCGGCTTTACGCCATGATCAATCCACGCGGTTAACACTTGAGCACGAACAGGCGTATCCGTATAAAAAGGAGCGATCGACCGCCAGCTTCCGTTATGCTCTTCGGCACTGATATGCACTGGAGTTGGTCTAAAAAAATAGCAGGCTAATTGATCATGCAACAACCAATGTATAGTCTTTTTTTCCCGATAAGGTTGTTGAACATTTACCTGCCGTCTATCAAGCCACAACGATCCGCTTAAAAAAGTCTGATCTAAGGTGGTATGAATAGGCGTTGTCTTAGTAGAATGGATAGCAGCACCTAAGCAAGTGATGGTACCATCCAGAAAAAAATACGCTTTCTTTGCCTGTAGACTGTCTTTATACAGACTTATGGCCGCTATACCAGCGGTACCAACCGACAGTCCGCCAACAAAGTCGGAGTGATTAGGAAGATAAGGGACGGCTTGCTTATGCAAGGGCAAACCATCATCTGGGCACGTTACGCCTGGGAGATATTTCCAGTTCCAGACGGGAAAGATGTCGTCATAAGTATTACCCACCGTCCTGGTTAACAAGGTTCCATCTGCTGCATATTGCCCTTGTAGATTTTCATCATTTGTCATTTCATAACCCGTGGTTCGATTGGAGTACATCCGTATCGAAGCATAAAGACTGGACGAGCGATAAATCCCAAAATCTGACCTCGGAAAAAAGGAAAAAGACAAGGGTTCATTGCTATCCGTCTTTTCTGCTAAGCACTGTGTGATATAAGCTTGATAATAGTGCTTATAAGCCGGATCCAAACGCATCATATACCGACAGGTCATTACCAATGCTAAGGCTTTTCCACGTTGGGCATGTTGAAAAACCTGACGTCCAAGCGCGTTGGTATCCATATATCCTCCATAAATGGTCTTTAATAACCCATTTACCAGATAATTACGTAACGTTAGTACCTTTTCTGAAGGCGCCTGCAATTCGGTTCCCGAGAACACACTTAGCCAATAAGACAAGGTGCTTGCATAGGCCAATCCATAGTTACCAAACTGCATTTGGGGGCCGTGTTGATGAAAAGAATAATCCGGTTGAAGTCCTTCATTTAAAGAAACATACAACTCGGAGAAGATCGAGTCCCTCGCGCGTTGCACCAGCTCCAAGCTATCCAACAGCAGTCCTTTCATCACCTGATTACCCGCTAGCCACACTTTGTTCTGGCCGGTCATCTGAAAAACAGGGCGTCCCATGCGTTGGGCAAGCGCATGCTTCTGTTCGGCAGTCAATTCGTCTTTCAACAACAGTAGCGCAGGCCCTAAAAGTTTCGGGCATCCAATTTCATTATACCACCAATTGGGGCATACCAAATGTGCATTTATCCAAAAATCGATTGCCTCTTTCAGGCTTTTTAGTAGATCGGCGTTATGGTAATAGGTTGATTCTTTAGATTGGTAAACTTTAGCTAGCGCTTGAATCCGCGTTACATGAAAGGCAGGTTCCCAGCGGCTTCGTTTTTGATCGTGATAGTCGATATCTGGCCATGAGCCATCGGGAAGTTGTTTCGCTAGGAAGTTATGTACCCAATCGGCGGAAAGCAAGGTTGCCAGATTCACTTCCATCAATACGGCATCATTATTTTTACCCGTATCCGATACGGCCAAAAACTCTTCCGTTAAATTTTCGGTGGGTGCACTATTGGTCAGCGTTAACGTATTCAGTTGATCAACTAAAGTATGTATGGTATGCTTGTCTGCTTGTGCATGTACTGGATTGCCCATAAAAAGGATAATGCAAAGCAATCCGATACCATAAAATTCCTTCATATTGCGGTTTATCTTTGGCTAAAATAATAAAAAAACCACCTGATCGGAACTTACGGTTGTCCAATATGGACACTTAAGTTAGGCAATTCAACCTGAAGTTTCACTTTTGCTTTCAATGCGGTAAATACCTTTAGCAACGTATCCATTGTCACATTACTTGCGTTATTTTCGAGACGTGAAATCTGAGCTTTTTGAACACCAATTAGTTTTCCTAATTCTTCCTGTGTCAGATTTCGTTCTCGCCGGGTTTGTTTAATGGCTTTGCCGATCAGGTCCATCTGAAGTTCATATTCAAATAAATCCCTTTCCGCAGTTCCTATTGCTCCGATAAGCTCGTTTTGCACTTCATCTAATGTATGTGTTTTCATCTATTTATTATTTTACTATGGCTGATGAGCGCTCGATGTAAATAATCATGCGCTGTGTGTCTATATTATTTACACCTCGATTTCATACGTTCCGTTATATTTATTCTTTATTAAAGTATTTTATCCTCAATTGTATTGCTCGCTGCATTTCGTTATCTGGGACTTTACTCCGTTTCTTAATAAAACCATGTGTTGAAACAACCAGCGTATTCGATGTGGATGTTTTGTCCTAAAATGCTAAAAGCCTATATTGAATTCCCTGATATAACGTCCTAAATTCCCATATGTCGTTATTCAACTTTTTGAATAATTCTTGATCGTGTTGTATCTGAGCTTTACGAATGTTATAAAGGATCTTCTCATAGTGTTTCCGTTCCAATTTTTTCAAAAACTCAAAAGCCTCATCCAAAAACACAATTTCAAAAAAGTTTATCCATTTATTTGTAGATCTTGACACAACAAAGGTACCAAAAGTTTCATTATAACGAAACTTTTGGTACCTTTTATAAGCAAATACCTAGTCTAAATTTAATATAGATCTATGCCGTTTTAATCGAACATAAGTCTTTAGGTTTTTGCCTTTTCATACCGCACATCGCTGTCTTGATCCAGATCGGAACTTTCCCACACGATGACTTTGGGTTGCGTCGGTTTATCCTTTAAATGGATAAAATATTCATTACCTTCGGCGCTCCGATGAATCTCTTCAGTCTCATATTGCTGCTCAGGATGGGCGAGATCATAGAGTTTTCCGATTCCTTTTCCGCTCGCATTCTTGATCTTTAAGGTTCCGGAAACGGGCACATTGAACACAATCAGGTAATATTTTCCAGTTTTTCTATTCTGTGTGATGTATCCCCAATCTTGTTTCTCCAGACCGGCATAACCGCAATCATAAATAGCCTCGTGATTTATTTGCATCCAATCGCCAATTTCTTGCGCCAGTTTAGCCTCTTCTGGTCGGATTGTGCCCTGTCCATCCGGACCGAAATTAAGCACGAAATTACCGTCCAATGCCACCGATTGTGCCATCATTTCAATTAGCTCGGTACTGGTTTTTACATGTCCGCGCCATTCCGAATGATAGCCCCATTGGTTTTCCGGCACCGTCATAACACAATCCCAATCGTTACCATGTATGTCTGCTATGGTTTTGGGCAATTTACGTTCCCAGCCTTGTTCATAATCGTCCATCAGATCCCCATTGGTATCAAAATGCCGTTTACCGTTCTCATCAGCGCGAAAACGACTACCGATAATTAAGCCCGGGCGCATTGCTCGTAGTTCCGTTTCCAAGCTATCCGCAAAGGCTGCCTGCGCGACCCATGCCGCATCCCAGGTACCGTCAAACCAAAGTCCTTTTGCACTGGGATAGTTCGTTAAAAGCTCTTTTAGCTGGTTTGCCGTAAACGTTTTGAATGTTTCATAGTCTCGTTTTTCAGCAACGGTCTTCGGTGCGGCCGATTGATATCCTTTATGGTTCCAGTCGATAATCGAAAAGTAAAGGTATACATCTATCCCTACTGCATCATAAGCATCAACAATCTCCTTTAATGCGTCTTTTTTATAGGGCGTATTGGCGATGGTATAATCGGTATATTTACTTGGCCAAATACAAAAACCATCATGGTGTTTGGTTGTAATTATCACATAGCGCGCGCCCATGGCTTTTGCCTGTGCAGCCCAGGCGTTGGCATCAAAGTTTTTTGGATTGAATTGCTGATATAGATGGTCATAATCTTCGTTCGGCATACCGCTCCAAGAGCGGATCCATTCCGCCGCACCTGGATAATATTTACCTTGCCAATGCCCACCGGGAATAGCATATAAGCCCCAGTGGATAAATTGCCCTAAACCATAGTTCCGCCAGATTTCCATTTGGGCATCGGTACGCTTGCCGATATGATGTGCGCCGTGTTGCAGTGCTATGGATGAACGTTGGGCAGTAGCCCCCGGGAATTGAGCTTTTAGGGGTTGAATAATTCCTATTGAAAGGAATAAAATAAGGTATGTAAGTTTTTTCATTTTGGTATTGTTGAGTAGTTGAATCGTTGAGTAGTTGAGTAGTTGAATCGTTAAGTTGTTGAGTCGTTGAGTTGTTGCGTAGTAAAGTAGGCGGTTACCACTATCACTACTTAACTACTATCACCACTTAACTGCTTCTAACATCTCATGTCTAATATCTAATCATCAATTTTCCTCCGCATTTAGATCTTTCCTATCTTTTTTAAAATACACCGGCTCAGGAATTTCCGTTGGATCGAATGGATTATAGAAATAGATGTTTTGCTCACGGTATAAAGGCAGTTGTTGTTTTAACCTTGCTATGAATTGATCATAGTTCTTACGACCATCACGTGACCATGCTACTTCTGCCAATGCGGCTATCCGTGGAAAAAGCAGGTAATCTACGCGCTGAAGGTTGGTCACGGTCTCTGTCCATAGATTCGCTTGTATCCCTAACACTTGATTTTTTACCGTTTCCGTTAGTAAACTATCGGCATTGAAATGGTAAACCGATTGCATACTACTAATCTTTTTACCCCATTTCCTACCCGCGTGATGCGTACTATCCTGTACAAAATCAAAATAAAAGGGAAGTCTAGGGCACAATACCGTTTGATAACCTTTAGACAAAGCCGTTTGCAATTGTTCAGGTTTATCATGTCGCCACCAGAAAATGACCGTTTTCTCTTTCGGTAAGTTGATGTCGGCCATTTCGTCCCAAACCAACAATTTCGCATTCAGCTGATAAACCGAGTCGGCCATACGCTCCATAAACGCATGTTCCACATCTTTTAGATTTTTCAATTGATGTTGTTTCATCAATCGTTTAATCCCTTCGTTTTGCGACCATTTATCCGTTCCAAAACTCACTTCATCTCCTCCCAGGTGCAGCATACCCGATGGAAACAAAGCATTGGTTTCCCTCAGGATGTTAGCAAGGTAGGTATACGTTTCCTCCTTACCAGGATCAAAGGTAAAATCAGGATGTTGCGGATTACCGCCGCCACTATATTGCGGATAAGCTCGATTCGCAGCCGTTGCATGACCGGGCATATCGATTTCCGGTATAATCGTGATGTTTCGGTTAGTAGCGTAATCAACGATTTCGGCAATTTCCCGTTGACTATAAAATGCCGCAGGTTTCTTCGGATCATTATAATCCCCCACGCCGCCAAGTAACGCTAGTTTGGGATATTTTCTAATCTCAATGCGCCAAGCCGGTTCGTCTGTCAGGTGCCAATGCAGTTTATTCAGTTTATAAAAAGCCATCCAATCTAATAAACTGAGGAGCTTCTCTTTTCCAATAAAATAACGGGATTCATCCAGCATTAATCCACGCCAAGCATAACGCGGGCGATCCTTAATATTCCAACAAGGGAGTTCAATCTCCTCTTTTATTTCTTTTTGCCCAGCAATTAATTGCACCAAACTGCTAGCTCCATTGCATATTCCGGCAACACTTTGTCCTTCAATAGTAATAGCTCCACTACACATGGTCAAGCGATAAGATTCATCATCGGCAGCCCCATTTTTCAGCTGTAGCACAATAGCCGAACGGTTTGTTTTGGCTGTTTGTCTTGTTAATGGTAGCGATTTCAACCGCAGCAATTCTTGTTGGATATAGGCAGCAACAGTTGCCAACGAAGGGTCATTCCATACGAGGGCCGTCTGCTTATTCAGTTTAAAAGTTGCTGCTTGTGCCACAGCTTCTTCTGGTGCCGGTATTATGGGGCACAGTGTCTGCTGAGCGCCTACTTGAAAGGCTATGAGCAGCAAAAAGAGAACATTTAAAATCCGCATATATGTTGAGTTGTTAAATCGTTAAGTAGTTGAGTGGGAAAATTTATAGGATAATACGTAAGCCTACTCAACGACTATCACTACTCTACTACTTAACTACTATCACTACTTAATTAGTATCAAGACCTCCGTTCTTAGTTGTTAGTCGTACGTACGCATCATCAAATTGGCTAATCATCAAATTGGCTAATTACCTACTTCAATACCTAACCACTATCACTACTTAACTTTTTCTCCAACCAACTCCCATTCCATTTCATCGCTTAATGTCTTTCCCTTAGTTGTACCTTTAGCTTGAATTTTATTAACTCCTTTTTGTAAGGTGATACCCTCAAAAACCCAATGCCGCTTATTAACACCCTGTTTACCCACTACTTCCTGACCATTGACGGTCAAGGTTACCCGGTCGAGGTTAGCAAACACCTGAACTTGGGTCTGCGCATGGGTACGCTTATTGTCCCTCCGGTTGGCGATATAGATCATGGGTTCTGGGTTCCAATTGGCTTTATACCAATAAAAGCTATCTTTTTTTCGTTTCCTATCGAAACTGATTAAGCCTTTCAAGTTCCGTGCATTCACCCCTCCACGGTTCCACAGCGGCACGGCAAATTCAAACGTATTCCAGAGATAGGAAGCCAAAATATAGGGGTGCTTTTCGATGATCGCCCACTGCTGGATATGCGTTTCAGTTTGATAATTTTCGGGATAAAACGTTCCGCTAACAGGATTAATTGTTTTAGGATCAGGTAAATCTTCCGCAGCTTGGTCCATATTTCCATCGGCACCGTACTCCGTTAACATCACCTTATAACCCGGATATTCCTTTTCCAATCCGCTAGCCCATTCTTCTAAATCGCCTATTTTTCCTTCGTACCAACCATAGTAACGGTTCATTCCTTGCACATCACCAGCAAGATTTGCCGGTCGCCCCATTTCGCCATAGCCACTTACGGATGCGGTATAACGATCCGGATCATTTGTTTTCGCTAGATCATTCAATTCTCTGGTCAGTACCGGAACATGCTCATCCTTGGTTTTTGAATACACTTCGTTGTGCATCCCCCAGATATAGATCGAGGGATGGTTCATATTTTGGCGGATGAGTTCAGTGAATTGCTGCTTGGCATTATCGCCTTCTTCGAGCGAGCTGGCATTCACAAAAGGAATTTCAGCCCAAATTAAAAAGCCCATTCTATCGGCCAGTGCATATATATCTTCTGCTTGCTGATAATGCGCTAAGCGAATGGTTGTTGCCCCCATCTCTTGAATCAGCTGCATATCTTCCTGATGTTGTTCATGTGAGAGGGCATTACCATATTGCCATCGATCCTGATGACGGGTAACGCCATACATCGGATACTTTTTACCATTTAAGAACATACCCACTCCTGCCCGGAGTTCAAATGTTCGCAGGCCCAAAGGCTGGGTTACCGCATCTATTTCTTTTCCGTCTGCCAACAATGAAGTCGTAAGTGTATACAGATAAGGATCCCTTATCCCATCCCACAAATGCGGTTTTTGCATATGGATCGACTGTTCTACCAAGGTCATGCCCTGCGGGTTTACCTCGACATCTTTTTCTACTTTGGCCACTTGTTTCCCTGAAGCGTCTTTCACAAGGGTACTCACCCGGATTTGCCGGATGGACTTTTCCTTATTTTCCAATTTCGCCCTAACCACTACGTCGGCTGCCTTTTCCGAAACATGCTTCTGGGTAATATATATACCGGGAGACGCATAATCGGTTAAGGTAATATTGATTTTGTTGGTCACGATCATGCTTACTGGGCGATAAATACCACCATATAAGGGGAATAAAAATTGATTAACCGGGATAACATCCTTGCGGGCATCATTATTGGTTTTTACGAGAATGGTATTTTCTTTCCCATAATCCACCGAGTTGGTAATTTCGAATGCAAATGCAGAGAAACTCCCTTTGTGTTCGGTTAAGTAGTTTCCATTGATGTAAATCGTCGCTACCGAACCCACACCTTCGAAACGTAAGAAAATCCGTTTACCTTGCAATTCCTTTCCTACGGTAAACACTTTTTTATAAAAGGCATCACCGGTATAGAAATTTTTGTCGAGCTGCATGTCGGTACGGTTATAGGTGTGGGGTATGGTCACCTGCTCCCAGTTAGCCGTTATAAAATCGGTTTCTTTTATATAGTCATGTGCTCCCTTTTTAAACTGCCAATCGGTATTGAAAGGAAAAACTTGCCGTATCGATTGTGCCTTCACACAAGGGTTTACTAAAAAGAATACCGCTAAGAGGAATACAGCAACAAAAGGTGTTTTTTTATCGGTCGGATAAGACATGGAATGGTATCGTTTATAGCTGTTTATTAGTTAAGATGCGTTGCTTTACAATATTAATAAGGTTTTTAGTTTAAACCAAGTTAACATTTGACACAATCGGTTGCGTGATTTATCTACAACCTTTATCTTTTCTTAATTATAGCCTGGATTCTGCGGAAACTCGGCGCCCGAATTCGCATCGATGACTTCCTGTGGAATGGGCCATAAGAGGTGATGTTTTTGAACTTTTCCTGCCGATTGTTCATTTAAATCTTTCACTCTTCGCAAAAACACCTCTTCACCAAAGCGCGACAAAGTCATTCGCCGCATTTCTTCGCCGATCAATTCCCTTGCCCGTTCGTCCAGCAAATAATCCACATCTACTTCAGCCACAGCAATAGGACTTGCATTCGCCCGTTCACGCACCACATTAATAGCTTCGGCTGCCGCAGCTTGATTATGCTGTTGTAGATAAGCCTCTGCCAATAGCAAATAGGTTTCGGCAAGTCTTATCTTAACTCGGTCTTTCATGTTTCCTTCAAAAGCTGGGTTGTCTGCTGTTTTACCATAAAAGAATTTGGTCGTGGTTGGAAACAAATTACCTGAAGAGATGATTTGCTGCGTGATCGTCACTTTCTTACCATATAAGGGAGATGTTGGATCATTGTAATACCAATTCCGCTTAATGTTGTATTCCGAATTACGGATATCTTTTGCTTCATAGCTATTCAGCCACCAATCAAAAGGCCGAATTTGCCCTAGACCACGGCCTCCTAGCGAATCGGCCAAGGTAAAGCCACCCAAGTTCGCATAAAAGGGCACCCAAGCGCGCTTACTCCAATCCGTGTACAAGTCGCCACCCCCTTGGGTATTATATTCCAATTGTATAGCCCATATGGTTTCCCGATTACCCGATTTTCTATTTTGATTATGTTCAATAAACATATCATGAAAAACATCGCCATCTTGATCCTTCTCCGCACCGAAGCGCGCTTTATTTAAGCTATAGTGACCAGATGCTACCACTTGTTTTGCAGCGATAATTGCCGAGTCCGGTTTTTGGGCAATTAAATAATCCTCTGCCAGGTAATGCAGGGCAGCCCATTTCGTTAACCTGCCATCTTCCAATGCATCTGGATTATCGGGTAAATTTTCGGACGCAAATTTAAGGTCGTCAATCATGTGTTGTATTACCTCCATTTTAGGCATACGAGTAAAATCCGTCCGCGGTTCACTGCTCACTTCTTCCACCCAAGGCACATCGCCATAGAGGTTAATCAGGTAACGATAGCCATAGGCACGGAAAAACAGGGCTGTGGCTCTCACCCGTTGCGGATCATTATCCGGGTCATCCCAGGCAATTTCATTGTTATCCAGGGCATGGATAATGGTATTGGCATTGGCAATCAGGCCATAGCCAAATTTATAGTAGTTACGCACATAACTGGAATTATTATCCAGGGAATAGTTTGCAAAAGGAACCAAGGATCCATCCGGTCCATTCGTTTTAGTCGCAACAATGTCAGTACCAACCTGCAAAGCTTCCTGAGGGGTTGCTCCCTGCGTAAACAGTGACCCGGCAAAATCCCATGTCTGGAACTCCAAACGTGCGTAGGCATATAGGCCATTTAATCCCGCTTCAAAACCAGCGGTGCTGGTATAGGAATTTTCAGGCGATAGGAATCCGCTGGTATCTTCATCCAAGAAAGATTTTTTGCATCCGCTCAATGTAGCTGCCAACAATGCGATATATATGATTTTATTTGTCATTTTCTGCTGATTAAAATTGAACATTCACACCTAAAGAAAACACCCTCGGAACCGGATACGGTGATAAAATATTGGTTGATGTCGGATTTCCCGTGGTAGAACTGACGGTTAACGCTTCCGGATTATATCCCTTCACTTTGGTAAAGGTATATAAGTTACGTGCATTGATGTAGGTACGAATAGAGCCGATATGCAACTTATCCAGTTTTTCACCCTTAAAGGTATAGCTCAGGGTGAGGTCGCGGATACGCCAAAAAGCCGCATTGATATAGTATTTGTGCGTATTGACCGGCACATAGCCCGGAGAAGGCACTTCATTGCTAGGGTTTTCCGGCGTCCAGTAATCCATATCCGATAAGTAATTGGCCCCACTACCCGGTACAAAGCGTTCCACATTGGTAAAATTATCCTCCTTGGTGACACCAAAGGCCCCATTCATAAAGAAGGACAAACCAAATCCTTTATAGGTAAAATCATTACCAATACCCAGTGTATATTTCGGTAAT
Source organism: Olivibacter ginsenosidimutans (assembly GCF_039542865.1). Taxonomy (NCBI): domain Bacteria; kingdom Pseudomonadati; phylum Bacteroidota; class Sphingobacteriia; order Sphingobacteriales; family Sphingobacteriaceae; genus Olivibacter; species Olivibacter ginsenosidimutans. Next base: position 169,463 of record NZ_BAABIQ010000042.1, read on the forward strand.
TTCGTACCCATCACCGTACGGTCGTCTGGTGTAATGGCTCCATCTCCATTAATATCGGCCAGCTTGGCATCTCCGGGTTTTGCATCCGGCTGCCAGGAGTTAGCAATGTCATCATCTTGCTGCCATACACCAATGACCTTATAATCGTAAAAAATACGTATCGGCTGACCGATGATATAACCTGCCGAGGGGTTACTTTTCCCATCACCTGTTAATTCCACAATTTCATTGTCGTTGTAGGCGAAAGTAAGGTTGGAGTTCCATGTAAAATCATCTTTGATGATATTTTGGGTATTCAGGTTAACTTCCAGTCCAAGGTTCTTGGTTTTCCCGATATTGCTCACAATGGTATTATAACCATTCATAATGGGCACTTGCCTGCTCATCAGCAAGTCATTGGTATGTGTTTTATAAAAATCGATACTACCATTGATCCGGCTATTGAACAAGCCAAAGTCAAGCCCTGCATTAAACGAACCCGTAGATTCCCATTTCAATGTTTTGTTTCCGATAGCATCGAAACCTAAGGCCAAGCCGTTTACTGCATTTCCGGCATCACCAAAGAGGTATTGCATATTGGTGAAGCGATCGTAGGTCTGGTAAGCACTGATGGCTTGGTTACCATTTTTACCGTAAGAAAGTCTTAGCTTTAAATTATTGATCAGCGCACTTGAAAAGAAATCTTCCGAAGAGATGACCCATGCACCGGCAATGGAAGGAAAGAAAGCCCAGCGATCATCTGTTGAAAAGGCCGAATAACCATCCGATCGTCCGGTCAGGGTTAGTAAATAACGGTCTTTGAAGCTGTAATTGATCCGGCCCATGTATGAAAGCAGCGCGGTATTTACTAAGCCCGATTCAATTTGTTTATTATTAGCCGCTGCTTCCAGGTTATTATAGCCATTATCGACAACGAAATCTTCCCCATACAAGCGGGTATCTTTTATTTTTGATTTTTGGGCGCTATATAGGCCAACCACATTGATTTTATGATCACCAAAAGTCCGATCATAGGTTAATAAGTTCTCCCAAGTCCAGTCGTACGCATTTTGTCCGGTAACTTCTCCGTAACCATGCACGCCTTGACCAGATAAGGTGTTTGACCCGTAATAACTTCCTGTCTCGGTATTCCGATAATTAATGCCAAAGGTGGTTTTGAAGCTTAGGCCTTCTAGGGGAAGCTTTACATCCAAAAAAGAATTAGCATAAACCGACCGCTTCGTCTCATCATTGATTCCATTTTCATCAGCAAAAGGGTGTGCGTACAAGGTTTGTGCATACATCGGATAGGTCACAATGTTACCGTTTTCATCACGATCTTTACCATAGGGACTCATTTTGACCGCATTATCGATAGACGGTTGCACGCCATTATTGTCTGATTGCGTCAATTGCGCAATAAATCCTAGCTTCAGCCATGAATTTAAATTTTGATTCAGGTTCAGGTTTACATTATACCGCTTAAACGGAGAATTTTTCACCACTCCTTCCTGATTCAGGTAAGCAGCAGAAGCATAATATGTGGCATTTTCATTACCTCCCGAAAAACTAAGCTGATGTTCCTGAATTGGGGCATTGCTTTTAAAAATACGATCCTGCCAATCTACCTCAATTCCCTTTTGCGCTTGTTCCCACACATTCGCAAAAAGATAATTTTCCGGATCAAGCTCATCGCCTGTACGTCCCATAGCCACCTGGTAATCATGCATGTATTGCAAATACTCCGGTCCATTCATTAATGGAAGGCGCCTAGCCACGTTTTGCACGCCAAAATAACCGTTGTAAGCAATTCTAGGCTTACCTACCTCGCCTTTTTTTGAGGTGATTAAAATAACACCATTCGCTGCTCTAGAACCATAGATTGCTGTGGAAGAAGCGTCTTTCAAAACGGATATATTAGCAATCGTATTGGGGGAAATATCGCTCATAGAACCGCTAAACGGTATTCCGTCTAAGATAATTAAGGGATCGTTTGAGGCGGTGATGGAATTCTCTCCGCGCACACTGATCGATGCGGTAGCACCTGGACTAGCGTTGCCGGTATTAATGCTCAATCCCGCCACCTTTCCCTGCAGTTTATCCACAATATTTGGTGAGTTTACATTTTCCAAATCTTTGGACGAAACTGTAGCAATACTCCCCGTTAGGTCAGATTTCTTCTGTGCGCCATACCCGACAACAACTACTTCATCCAGCACATCTTGATCTTCCTGTAAAACAACTTTCATTGTGCCCGCTGTTGCCGGAAGTTCTTTTGTCTGACTACCCACATAGGAGAACACTAATATTGCTCCTTGCGGTACATCCTTTAAGGTAAATTTCCCTTCACTATTCGTGACCGTACCTTTGTTGGTAGATTTTGCTCGTATAGATACCCCTGGTAGTGGTTCACCGCTAACATCGGTAACCATCCCAGTAACGACCGATTGCTGGGGTCGTGTATTTACGTGAAGCATCTCGCCTTTTGGTTTTAAGGTAATCGTTTGGTCAACGATTTCAAAAACAAAGGGCTGATTGGCAAAAACCTGATTGATAACGTTTGTTATGGGTTGGTTATTTACCTGAATAGAAACAGGGTTGGCCTGCGCCAGGTATTTTTGGTCATAAAAAAACGTGTAACCGCTCTGCTTACTCAATTCTTCTATAACCTGTTTCAGTGAGGCCTGTTTAACATGCAGTGAAACTTGCTGTGCATATCCGGCTTGCGCAATTTGCAAGCCAGTAAGGGTTAAGAAAAGAACCGTTAACCGCGTCATACGTCTCAGTGTAGTAGTGGTTTCTTTTAAGGTAAGATAGCACTGTTTCGATAAAAAACAAGCTTTACCTACCTTATGCGTTTTAAAATTCATAAGTTTGTTTGTTAGGTTCCATTAAACATTAATTCCAGCGTTGAACGGGCCTGATTAAACCGGTGATGTTGGCGCATCGCCGGTTTCTAGCCTTGACGTAATTTATCTTATCAAGATTAACCTCCTTTCTTGTCCGTTACTTAACGGAGCTTCTATTCTAAATTTAAGATCACTCGTTAATTCAAGAATTTGTAGCACTTTGGAGAGCTTGGCCTCTCGTGTTAATTTACCATTATACGTATTGTTCGGAAATTGTTCCAATCCAACCACATCGATGTTATACCAACGTTCCAACTGTCGCATAATCGTCTTCAAGTCTGTATTGTCAAATACAAATTGACCGTTCTTCCAAGCAATAGCCGCTTCGGGATTCACCTCTTGCACCAATACTTGATGACCATAGTTTTTGACCACACTCTGTTCATTTGGTTTCAACACCTGACTATCACCGGTAGTAGCAGAAACTTTCACCTTTCCTTCAATCAATGTTGTTGTGGTTATACCTTCATTTTCATACGCATTAATGTTGAAATGCGTTCCCAAAACCTCCACCTTTTGGTTCAAGGCATAGACCACAAACGGTTGATGTGTTTTCTGCCTTGCTACTTCAAAATAAGCTTCTCCTGTCATTTCAACTTTTCGTTCTTTTGCGGCAAAGGTTAAGGGATAGCGAATGGACGATGAAGCATTTAACCATACTTTAGTACCATCGGGTAAGATGAGTTGAAATGTACCACCCTGTGGTGTAGAAACTTCATTGTATAAGCTATTCACGGATGAGTGATCTATCTTGTCTTTAGCCAGCTTTATAGCCTCGTATATTAACTGTCCGTTGGCATCTTTGGATATTTTCAAACCCGCTTGGGTGATGGACTGACCAGCCACTAAACTATCCAGATCAACTTTTTTACCATCAGTTAGGGTTAATAGTGCTTTGTTTGTACCGGGATTAACATCTTGAACTATTTCCTGGCTTTGCACATTAGTTGATTTATAGGCAGAAATGAAGAAGCGATAACCGATAAATGCAACGAACAAACCAATACATGCGGCAGCGATCCAACGCGCCTGAACACCCATTTGTAATTTATTTTTTTTCTGTTTCTGTATGGCCTGCCACATATCGTTTTCGGCGGCACATAGCACTTCCTCACGCAATGGCTTTTCGTCGGTATTCCATTGCAGATACCACTGTTCCAATAGTGCCTTCTCTTCTTCGGTACATTGGCCATTTTTATATTTCCGTAAAAGTTTTTTAGCCTTGTTTGTGGGTCTTGCCATAATCTTCATTAGCCATCGAGGCTAACTAATAGGATAAGACGGATAACTTAAGCCAAGGGGGGATTTAGATTTGTAATCTTTATTCGTTCAACTGATCAAGAAAAACAGCAAACTTAGAACAATCCCCAATTTGACCCGTAAAATTTTTAAGGCTTTTTTGATTTGATCGGTTACCGTTTGGTGGGATATATTTAATTGCCGGGCAATCTCTTTATGTGAGAGGTGTTGTTTTCGGCTTAATTCGAATACCGCACGCATTCTAAAAGGCAACGCTAAAATGGCCTCATCAATCTGATCCTGCATCTGCTGCTCTCGGATAGGATAATCGGCCCAGGTTTCTTCGTGTTCTATAAAATCCTGTAAAGATGCTAAATAAAGTGCTGCGTTTTTCTTTTTGGACAGGTTATCCAAAATTTTGTTCTTCACGGCGCATAGCAGATATCCTTGGAAGTTATCTGTTGCTAGCGCTTGTCGCTGTATGAGGTTCCAAACATTAATAAAGACATCCTGTACCACATCTTTTGCTTCCTCCTCATCGCGTAACTTATGATAAGCATGCGTATATAGTTGCCGGTTGTAACGACGGAACAATAATGAAAAAGCTGATTGGCTTCCGTCATTTATTAACAATAGCAATTGCCTATCTGTCAAATGTGCTATTTTTTCCATATTGCAACCATTCTCCATGTACAATTTGCACGACCTTTTATGATTTATTTTAAGGTCGTATCGTAACCACAACATTGCTAATCGTATACGCTAACTCCAAGCAATATACTAGCAAATTAATCCTCAAATTTGATTTGGCTCTGTTGGTAGCGTTAGTTCGAAGCAATAATAAAAAGGAAAGGAGATAAATCAAATGTTTATGACAACGCAATCGATTGTCCAATTTTACGCAATCGATTGCTTAATGGTTTGCTAGCATTACCACCCTCTTCTCATGCTTCTGCCACTTTCTCTCCCCCCTCTACCACCAAACATGTGGCCGCCGAAGTTGCGCAGGTTATAGGTAAAGCTTAGCAAAAAGTATCGCTGTAGGATATTGGTTTGTGCATCTTCAATATAGCGTTCGGTAATATTCCGGTTCACTTGTGTATTACTGTTTAGCAAATCGAAAGCAGTAAAGGTGATTTCTGCTTCTTCCCGTTTGAACAATTTCTTGCCAATCGATGCATTCCACAGCAAAAAGCTTTGATCATAGCCCGCAGCCATACCTGTATTGTAACGATAATTCAGGCTAGAAGCGATGCGCACACCTTTCCAAAAAATGTAGGTAAGGTCATTTCGAAGGGTCTGATTATAGGAATTATAGCTCAAGCTGCTATTGTTATTATTACGCACCATACTATAATTGCCACTATATGATAAGCTAAAAATAATTTTCCGACTGATGTTGCTATTGATGCCCACTCGTTGGTATATGCCACGGGTCTGTGTATGGCTTACCGCACCATTCAACAGCCCTACATCCCGATTTTGATGCAGCGTTGTATTGCTGTTGATGTTAATTTTCAAGGTTTCTATAGGCCTACCAAAAGAAATATTCGCCCGCAAGCTATAGTAACCATTTACGTTTACCGGACGGGAGAATTGGGCGCCCTTTCCAAGCAATACCCCATCTACAATAAACGTGTCGGCTTCAGCAATAAACGTTGAATTAACGATCCTGTTTTTCGTAAAATCGCCGTTTAGATTGACGGAAAAATTGGCTCCCGTTTCCCGTTTTACACTGTTGTAGTTGATACTGAAGGCATGCCTAAATTCTTGCCTTAAATCTGGATTTCCTCCGGTAATCCGGAGCGGATTTTGATTATTAATAACATCCTGTAATTGCAGTACATTAGGCGCGTTGGTTGATGTGTTATAATTAAATCTTATCCGCCTGTCGCGCGAAAAACGATAGGTAAAATTTGCATTGGGCAAGTAATTGATAAATTGGTAACGTGCGCTTACTTCTTCTGGAAAGACACGATCATTCGCAGTTCTCGCTTGCTGATAATCGATACCGAGATCGAATAAAACGGTTTCCCTGGAAAATTGATAGCTTAAACCTGCACCATAAAAACGGTAGTCATTTCTGAACTCATTCGATAGTTGCCGATTAAGCTCCGAGTATTGGCCCGTTTCTTCCAAAAAGTCATACATCTTCCGATCGGAATAACTGTTATTATTACGTACACTCGCATTAGCCATGATCCTAGTGTTTGAATCTAAGGGCTCCGTATAGGTAATCCGGGTATTCCAACTGCTACTATTGGAGTAGCTGTTATTTCGATTATTTACGGTATCACTTCTATCAAGCGATTCCCCTTCGTAGAATAAATTATAAGAAAGGGCAAATGCCTCATTCCGGTTCCGGTTGTAATTACGTTCTATATGCGCCGAAATGGAACGACCCCGGTTACTTAGCCGAATGCCATAATCAATACTTCCGCCGATGGTAAAGGCATTATTATGCCCATTATTGGTACGATTAGAGGTATTAATTAGCTCCTGCTGAGCACCCAATGTGATGGTATTATTACTATTGGTTGTTTTGCCACGATTAACGTTAATGCGCGGATTTACCGTTAAACGCTGCGTTGAATCTTTCTTATATTCAATCCGCAAGCTCGCTGCATGGCTTTGGTTATCCCGACCTGTTTGCTGTGCACTTTGGTTAAATTGGTTGGCGTTGTTCCCAATCAATATTTCGCGGTTAGCACTGCGGATTGTATTTTTATCCGAGGTATTGAAATGATAATCCGCATTAAATTGCACATCTTTCCACCACGTGTTATTATAGTTTAAGGCAATCCGATGGTTTGGTCCGATACCGCTCCCCCCGTCGTCTCCACCTCGATAGCCCCCACGCCCTCCACTAGCCCCTACCAATTCATTGCTCGCCGCATTGCCCTGATTGATGTTATTAGACAGGATATTGGTGCTGATCCGCCGATCACCGTTAAAAGCATTTAAATAACCACCTGTATTATAGCGACTATCATTGCCTGTGGCGCCTGATAATCGGCCAAAATACCCATGTCTTTTTTCCGGTTTAGTAACAATATTAATAATCTTATGCCGATTGCCATCGTCGAAACCTGTTAGTTTTGACTGTTCACTCTTCTCGTCAATCAGCTGGATTTTATCGATCACATCAGCCGGTAAGGTTTTTAATGCTACTGCCGGATCTGAGCTAAAAAACTCCTTCCCGTCGACAATAATCTTTTGTACGTCTTCCCCTTGTGCGGTCACCTTACCATCAGCATCGATTTCTACACCCGGAATTTGCGCCACCAGTGCATCGGCATCGGCATAAGCTTCTGTTGAATACGCCCGTGCATCAAATTCCGTAGTATCGCCCTTAATAACTACTGGTGGTGGACCCACTGTAATACTTACCGAATCAAGCATCGTCAAATCCAAATTTAGGCCTACCCTGACGGTTTGATTTTTATCGACAACCTGTATACGCTTCCGTTGCGCCCGATAACCAATATAACTAAATAACAAGGTGTAATCGCTTGTAGGCACTTGTAAAAAAGCAAAAGCACCATCTTGCTGCGCTACTGTTTGTTTAAGAATGGAATCCTTTGATGTGATTAAACTAATCTTTGCCCCTAACAAACCGCGACCATCAGTACTATCTACCACATGACCACTGATCGTATATTGCGCTGCACTTGGAAAAGAAAGGATGCACAAGCAAGCCAAAGCAAAGAGAAATAAATGGATCTGACGCATTTATTAATTGGAAATAACGATAAAAAGAATTAGTACTGTTTGTTTTAGTATAAGGTAAGATGCTGTATCGTTTTAAAGGTTTAACTGTAACTGCTTTGTTACAATACACACTTATTTTGTATCACCGAAAAAACGTAGAATATTCCGGTTGCTATCAGCAGCCTTTTCGCTGCACACACTTGTATCTGCTCAGGCGTGTTATCGGAAATTCAGGATCTTCAAATGGGATAGGTATTCTTTTTTCTGCACCTGCAATAAACGGACATCCATATCTGCCTGCGAATAGGTCATAATAGCTGCAAAAGCTAATATAGGGTTAAAAGGGTTATCATACTTTTTGGAAAAACCAATGATAGGCAACGCGTTATCGCTGTATTTAATGGCATATACAGGATTATGTGTACAGCTAAATTGAGGTTTATATCTTACCCACTATCAACCTTTTGTTGTAGAAAAGCTATCAGCGGTTGCAATAGAACTTTGCGTTCTTCGTTGATGCTTTAAATAGAAAGAATCCTGTCAATTGTTTAACTAATCACCAATACATCATTGATTTTGCGATTTTAACAACATCCTGAATTAGGTGTACAACAAGTGTCATTCAATGCCGATAATTTTACTTTTTGCTTTTCCACAGGAATACCACAAGAATCACCCGCCAAACAGGCCGTTTGTTTGTTCTTTAATATGAAATTCTTTCCGTTAAAATCTAAATCGTATTTGCCAATGGTTTCACTTTGGTATTCTACCTCTACTTCAGCATCTTCAATACCCAATTTTTCTTCTGATAATTCGATGATGTTTAATAGTTTAGCAGACTTTAATCGGTGTTCAACATCGTTAGCATTCCACAATTGGAAATTGATGACCTTATCGTTTCTAATCGTTCCGCCGCAATCAATAAAATGTTTGGTTACAACGCCTATCTCCGTAATATGAAAATGTTCCGGCACAAAAGTTCCATCTTCTAACTGAAATGCTACATTGTCCAATGTAGATACGATTTCTTTGATTTGTTCAAGTGTCATATTATTTGTTTTAAAGGTTTCACGAACTGCAAGCGGTTCTATTGTTCCATTATAGCTTAAATTATACTAAATGGTATATTGCAATATAACGATATTAAATACTAAAAAATACTATGCCCAGCACATAGTTACTTTTACTTCCTGATTAAAAAACGCATCAAACTCTTCTTGAATTTTCTTCCATACCTTCTCATCAATACAATAGCAAACGGATTTTCCCTCAATCGTTCCTTGAATGATACCAATACTCTTTAACTCTTTTAAATGTTGTGAGATGGTTGCCTGCGCTAACCCTAACTCCTCTACCAAATCATTGCAAATGCAGGCTTTCTGACTGATGATGTATTGAAGAACGGCAATCCTTGCAGGATGCCCCAAAACTTTAAATAAGATTGCTAATTTGTTTTGCTCAACTGTAAATATAGTTGATTTCGTAAGTCCCATGCCTTTGTGTTTAATATCGCAATATTACGATATATAAAGCAAGCTTCAAAATAAAAAAGAGAATAATAACCGAAGTGTTTTTATGCACGCACCTGAAAATTAATTACTGATATACCATTAAATAATTCATAACTTAGCTATTATTACTAGAACAAATCATTTCTCATGCGTATAAATCGTATTTCTTGTGCCCAGCAGCTATTATTAACGTTAATTTTAGCTATAGGTTTTTTGCAAAGCCAGGCACAGACAAACCCCTTACAACTTATCCAGGACAACAAAGCTACTTCCATTAAAAATCAGGGACAAAGCGGAACCTGTTGGGATTATTCCACCACATCTTTGGTAGAGTCAGAAACCATGCGAAAAGGCCTGTTAGACAATCCCGATTTATCCGAAATGTATACCGTACGTAACGTATACTTGGAGAAAGCAAAAAATTATTTATTGCGTCAAGGGAAAGCGCAATTTAGCCAAGGCGGATTAGGCCATGATCTTATCCAGGCGATCGCTCAATACGGTGCCGTACCTCAAGAAGTATTTCAAAGTACAAGTGGCGAAATTCCGGACCATGAAGGATTAGACGAGTTATTGAAACACTATTTAGATAGTTTATTGGCACATCGGCCGATACCGAGCAATTGGCAAGCAGGTTATCTGCGCATCTTGGACAACAACATAGGGACTGCTCCCAGTCAATTTACCTATAAAGGGAAATCGTATACCCCATTAAGCTTTGCCAAGGAGGTGCTCCAGTTTAATGCAGAAGACTACGTTAACCTGACTTCTTTTACGCATCATCCCTATTATCAGGAATTTGTACTCGAAGCACCCGACAACTTTGCCAATGGCCAATTTTATAATCTCCCATTGGAAGAATTAATCCAAACGACAGAACAGGCGTTAAGAGCGGGATATACCGTCATGTGGGACGCTGATGTGAGCAACCGAAACTTTCAACAGTCTAAGGGCTACGCGCTCCTTTTTGCAAATCCTGAAGAAGCGGCACAAGATGTTATTCATCCCGATGCAGCAGAAGCGCCTTATACCGCAACACTCCGACAGCAACTTTACGAAAATTTAACAACGCAAGACGATCACTTGATGCATGTCATCGGCTTAGAAAAATCCAAAGGTGGAAAGGTTTTCTTCAACGTGAAAAACTCTTGGGGAGATGTAGGACCATTTAACGGATATATTGCGGTATCAAAAGCTTATTTTGCGATTAATACTGTTGGCCTAGTGTTGCCGAAAGCCGCCTTAAGCCCAACATTAAAAAAGAAATTACACCTCCTATAAACGGATGTTTTATAAAGAATTTATGCTAAAAAAGATTGGTTATACCCTATGTTTGCTTTTGGTCTACCTTGGATGTACGGCACAATCATCGCGTGATCTTTTTTATTTTTTATCGGCAGATAGCTTACTGGGTGTGAAAGATGGCGAGGATAATATCGTCATTCCAGCAAAACACGAGCCTTTCTGGGTTGACGAAGAAGATTTTTCCAATGCCATCACAGACCGTATTATCCTCTTACTTCCACACGGTTCTCGTCCGCAAAAACAACCCTACAGCTATGGTCTTGCGTATGATCGTGAAGGACATATACGTTATGCTCCTTATCTCTTTGATAACGGCCCTGATTATATAGTGGAAGGCTTAAGACGTTATGTGGAAAATGGAAAGATGGGATTTGTTGACCGCGATGGAAATAAGGTAATTCCCGCACAATGGGATTGGGCAAGTGCTTTTAATTGTGGTATCGCCATGGTCTGCAATCATTGCCAATTCGATTATACTAAAGATCAGGAACATCCTCCTTTAGATCTCTCTAAAGCGAAAACGATGTTTATTGATCAACAAGGCAACGAGATTATTCCTTTAAAGCGCAGGCATCATGCGAAAGATCTGATACTAAATGGCGTGTATTTTTCTTATCCTTTTCATTATAGCCGACAAGAAAAAAAACTATTTAAACCGCTGAACGACGTTAATAAGCGCATTAGTAAAGCCTACTTTGTCAATTGGTTCAGTCCGCTAAGTCCGAAAGAAAGAACATTACACTATGAAATCGTTGAACGGCCATCGACCCATTTTCCCTACCACATCATTCAAGCATTCTACCGTTTAAACAGTGGTGAGTACCAAAAGGCAGATTTACAATTTTGTGCCGATACTAAGGGTGAAATCTATTATTTACCTTTTGATCAGGATGTAGATCGTAAGATTCCTTTGTTAGACTGGTTAATAAACGATGAAGCTGATGCCCGTCATTATTCGAAAGAGCATGGGGATGCTCCCTATCGTTATTAAATAAGCTGTAAGCTATAGGCTGTAGGCTTAAAGCATATTGCTTATTGCCTAGAGCTTATTGCCTATTCTTCTACAGGAGTAATATAGGGCCACAATTTTAAAAACAGCTTTTCGGCCTTTTTATCTTGAAAATAATGTTCGATATTAAAAAGTGCACCGTCAACGCTTTCTGTAGCGGTTCGATATTCAATATTATTAGCGGTTTCCAATGCCTCTACCAAGTGTTCGCCGAGATGGGTGGTTGCATGGCCCTTTTCTTTCAATTCTGTAAAATCCTTGTAAGGAGCTAGATTAATATGGGTAATACTCATTAATACTTTCGCTATATTATCCAGTTTCGGTCCCATAATCTCTGCTACATCTATCTCTCCTGAGGCTATGCATCTGCTATCAATAGATGATATCAGGATGGTTAACTCCAAAAAAGCCTCAGGATTGTTTTCCCACTCGGCATGATACGATAACAGGATGCGAATTAAATCGATTTCTCTCAACATAGCGTAAGTAACAATTGGTTCTAATAATAAAAGAGGGTGGCCACAAAATATATCTAAAACAACCCTTTTCGAACGAATGATTACCCAAACTTACTGATCTCTGTTGAAGAAAACAAGTGAAATAATTAAAGTTTTGCCCAAGTAAAATTACTAAAGAACACCTTGGCTCCGGCTTTATAATCAAAAGGGGCACTTAAGTAAAAATACTTGACTGCATCTTTTTTAAACATATCGGTATCGAGTAATTTTGCTTTATTCACATATATCCGCATATGTTGCCCTTCTACAGTAATCGCCACATGTAGCAAGCCATTCGAAAAGTTGTTTAATGGAAAATCCAATGTATTGTATATTTCGGTATCACTGCTCGAGTTAGTGACTTCTTTATTCCAAAAATGAAGCTGCATGCATGTAATGGCATTGTCGTTATAGGCATCCATAATGTAGGAACGGTTGGAATTATCACGGGCAAAGCCAATTTGCATCGCACCGATATCCTTTGCTTCCACACTTCTAGTGAGTAAATCAAATTCAATGGTAAAGTTTGCCGAAATTTCCAATAAACTGTCGATACGATAGGTAGTGTTTGGAGCTAAAGCAAGCCAATTACCGGGAACGCTACTCACATTTACTACACTACCTCCCCCGCTAGACTTCCAATAGGAAGCCATTTTACCTTCCTGATCATGTTTAAAATCATCAGCAAAAATAATTGTTCCTCCTGGTGTAAAAGAATAGCGTTCTTCCATATTGGGCACGGCTTCTACTCCTGTTGCTTGACCATCTTCTGTAGTATCTTCCATCGACTTTTTCTTACCATCTAAGACATCGTCAACCTTTTTCTCCACTTTCTCTTCCAACTTCTGTTGTACTTTCTTCCAAATTTGAGCGCTGCTTGTTTGGCTATTCAATACGATTGCAAAGCATAGCAAGCTAAATAAAATATGCTGTTTCATCTGATAAATATGCGTTAATGCTTACCAAAATTAAACAGGACAAGGGCAGATTGTTATTGGTAGGGCAGCTTGTTTTGAATTCAATGCTATCTTTTTTGAATTTGCCGATTTTCGGCGAAGAAGGTGAATTTAACCGCACCAATTTGATCTGCATAAAATAGGAATCTGAACGTAGCTTATTGATCTAAATTATTAAGATAAGCAAGTAAGGACGCTCTTTTTTGTTGCGATACGGGAATCGATAGTCCTTCAACCAGTACGAGTAGATTCGTTTTCTTCTTAAAGGAAACGATATAACGTAAGTGTACTAAATAAGATTGATGTACCCGCATAAAGCCGATGCCGCTTAACTGGTGATCAAACGTTTTTATGGATTGCGTTACCCATATGCCTTCAGCTCCTTTGAGGTAACATTTCGAATAGCTATTATCGGCTTCTATAACGAGCATATCTAATATATTGACGACTCTAATTTCTTCTGTGGTTCGCAACACTAATCGCTTGTCTGGTGTTTGTTGTTGCTGGTAATTATGAAAAAAAGTTTCCAGTTGCACGTGTAAGTCGCGATCACCAATAACCTGCAGTGCTTTTTGAACAGCCTGTATCAATTCTTGAGGGACAAAAGGTTTTAACAAATAATCGAGTGCGCTGAATTTAAATGCTTCAACCGCATAATTTGCATGTGCTGTAGTGAAAATAATGGACAATTGCCTGTTGTTGTCAAAAATTTCACGCAGCCAGTCTAACGAAAGTCCATCCGGTAAGTTGATATCTAATAGGAGCAATTCCGGTTGATTTATGGCAAAGAGGTGTCGAGCTTCATCCAAATTTCGACCAATAAGTAAACGAATCTCTGGAAAAAAGCGCTGCATGGTACCAGCGATCATATCGATTGAAGCATCATCATCCTCAACCAGCATACAGGAGATAGATCTTTTAAGCATAGCTGTAATACTTAAGACGTAACGGTTAATTGAATCGTGGTACCGGGACTAGCTTCGCTACCCTTATTTACCAGTTTAAATTCAATATGTTGTTTACCCATCTTATTGATTTCCTCGATCCGTTGTCGCAACATATCGGTACTCATCGACTTATGCAATGCATTAGCCTGTTTTTCCTGTAAAAAGCCCACACCATTATCCTGAATCAGCACCCTTAGTTTATTCCCATCGTTGCTAAAAAGCAATGCTATTCGGCCATTGGTGCGCCCTTTCAGTCCGTGTACAACTGCATTTTCAACCAAGGGTTGCAAGAGCATAGTAGGGATGACGGTAAGCTCCCGTTCAACAGCAGCAGTAACCGTAATTTCATACGTAAAAGCCGGTTCAGCGTTCAATTGTTGTAAGCGTAAGTAATTATCCAGCAATTCTAGCTCTTCATCCAACGAAATAACATCTTTTGCAGAGTTCTCCAACACGAGGCGAATCAATCTGCTGAATCGTTGCAGGTATTCCATCGATTGTTGCTGATCGTTTCGAAAAATAAACCGTTGGACACTTTGTAGTGCATTGAAAATAAAATGCGGATTGAGCTGTACAAGTAGGAAACGGTATTTAAGCTGTGATTTTTCCAGCTGTTCTTTTAGCCGGGTATGCCTCCATCGCAAAAAAACGACAAGGGATATCAACGCTAAAATCATTAATCCTGCTATAATAAGATAGGCTTGTTGTCGGAGCTGTTTGCCTTGTAGCGTATTGGTGGCAGCGAGTTGTTCTATTTTTCGTTGTCTTTCCTTTGCCTGATACTGAGCATCCAATTCGGCAACTTTCTGACGGTAGTTCAAGGTTGTCAATGAATCTTTTATCTGATCGTATGCCTCTATATACTGCAAGGATTTTCCATTTTCTCCGGATAATTTATTAGCTTGATACAGGTTATAATACAATTGTTTCTTTTCCTGCAAACTAGCATAGGGCAATGCTTGTAAATAGCATAAAATCCCTTCCCTGTACTTCTTTTGCTGTGTTAGGGCATAACCTAAATTATTCAAGGTAATTACCGAAGGGGCTTGTCGAAGTTCAGCGCGTAGTTCCAGACTTTTCTGCGCATGGTTAATAGCCCGATCCCACTGTTTCTGCTCCAG
Organism: Olivibacter ginsenosidimutans; assembly: GCF_039542865.1. NCBI lineage: Bacteria > Pseudomonadati > Bacteroidota > Sphingobacteriia > Sphingobacteriales > Sphingobacteriaceae > Olivibacter > Olivibacter ginsenosidimutans. The sequence goes on from NZ_BAABIQ010000042.1 coordinate 184,647, forward strand.
GTAGTAATTACTCAAATTAGTATAAAGAATCGCTTCTACTGCCTTATTTTTTTGTGCTTTACCTAACGCGATGGCCTCGTTAAAGGTATGCAAGGCTTTTTGCTTTTGTCCACTTTCCAGGTAAACGCCAGATAAGTTGGTTAGATACTTTAGGCGATCCTCCTTTGAAGGGTTTAATTGAAGGGCTTTTAATAGATACTGCTCTGCTTCTGAAAATCGCTTCAATTGGGAATGCAATGCACCAACATTCGCGTAGATCTTGCTCACTTCCTTTGGATACTCTTTTTCATCGAGTAATTGCAGACTGGTCAAATAGTTTTTGAGGGCCAAATCTGCCTTCCCTTGCATAAGCAAACTACTACCCAAAGCAGCATAAGCCTTTCCAGACAGCCAAGCATCATGGTTTACCTGTCCTTGTTGTATGAGCGTTTCCAGCAAACGATTTGCGCGCTCGAAGTCTCGATGGTGTAATAAGCTATCAACTTCCTGAAAGTTTTGGGCTTGCTCGATCGGACTTGCATGGATAGTTGTTATGTTTAGCGTTATCGCGATAACCAATAGCAACACGAAGTAGTTTCGCGCAATAGCCAAAGGGTTCCTAATAAACATCTGGGTCATGAATAACAATACTGTTTCAAACCTAAACATTTTTAGGCAGGTATAAAAGATCTCCGTTCAATACGTTTTTGACACGCTTGATATGCTTAGAGCCTGTTTAAATTTGTATGATTACATTTAAACAGGCTCTTATACGTATACACCTATACCGTTTATTCTTGCTTACCGCTATAAGGAACGCTAAACATGCTGCTCATCCGACCATCAGGGGTAACCACAACGTAATTCAAGTTGATGGGTTTTTCCCCTTGACCTGCCCATGGTAATGCAATCGGACCGGTGTATAAATGACCATTTTGGTCGGCCTTATGGTTATCCAAGGTATAATAAACAGTGCTATTAGCCACTAATGGAACAATTTCAGCTGTCTTTCTCCCTGTTGCACCATCGGTACCAAACGTTACCTTAGCCTCTGGAATCCGATAGGAAATGTCTAATTGTCCCAATTCTTGTAAGCGCGTAGGCAAACGTTTCGTTGAAAAATCATCGTAGTTTTGTTGTTCTTTTGCTGTCCAGGCAATTTCAGACAGTGCCAATATGCGTGGAAAGAGCATATATTCCAATTTATTGTTGGTACCGATGTACTCTGTCCACAAATTCGCTTGAACGCCCAAAATATGCTGTTGTTCTGCTGCACTTAATGATGCGGGCCTAGGGTGATAGCTATATACTTTATCGAGCGGAACAAATCCGCCGATAACGAGCGGTTCTGTCTGGACATCTTTGGCTTGAGCATAGTCGATATACAAATAACTATTGGGGGTCATAATGACATCATGTCCCAATTTAGCCGCTTGGATACCGCCTTCTTCACCCCTCCAGCTCATCACCGTTGCATTAGGGGCTAAGCCACCTTCTAAAATTTCATCCCAGCCAATGATCCGCTTACCACGTGCATTCAAAAATTTCTCGATACGCTGGATAAAGAAGCTTTGTAATTCGTGTTCATCTTTTAATTTGTGTTTTTTGATGAACTTTTGTGCCATTTCAGATTCCTTCCAATCGTCTTTTGGAACTTCATCCCCTCCGATATGAATATATTTACTAGGAAAGATATCGATGACTTCTGTTAATACGTCTTCCAAAAATTTAAATGTTTCTTCCTTCGGGGCATAAATACTTCTAAACACTCCCCAATAACCAGCCACTTGATACGTGGTATCTTTACAACCCAACTCTGGGTAGGCTGCAAGAACTGCTGTACTGTGCCCGGGTAGCTCAATTTCTGGTATAACGGTAATCTTCCTTTCGGCTGCATATTTCACGAAAGCCCGTGCCTCTTCTTGGGTATAATAACCACCATGTTTTTCTCCATCGTAGATAAATGGTTTAAAGTCGCCATATTGCCCGATAATGGTAGAATCCCGCCAAGCCGACACCTGCGTGAGCTTTGGATATTTCTTAATTTCCAACCGCCATCCTTGGTCATCGGTTAAGTGCCAATGCAAGCGATTAAATTTAAAATAAGCCATCACATCCACGATCTTTTTTAATTCGTCCATGGAGAAAAAGTGTCGGGCAACATCGAGCATAATCCCCCGATAGCCAAATTCAGGTTTATCATCGATGGTTACCGCCGGAATAACCAAGGCACCATTCTTTTGTTCGACGAGTTGTAAAAGCGATTGCAGGGCATAAAAGCTACCGCTATTATCCCCTTTAATTTGAACCGTTTGTCCGGAGACTTCTAGATGATAGGCCTCTGGGCCAGCCGCTTCCATCGTATTGTTCAACTGAATGTATTTTCCTTTTGCTTCGGTTACAATGGGAAGCCTAAGTTGATACCTACTCCATAAAAAATCATTAAATAATTCCAGGTTTTTCCGAGCAGAATCATTGTTAGCGACCAACTTGGTCTGGGCATCTAGCGTAAAAACACCTGTCCCTGCCTGCATAGAGGATGGTTTCGGAATTAGCGCGTATGTAGGTTCTTGTGCAAAAGCATATTGTAAGCAAAAGCAGCTGATAACGAGTGTTAAAAGTCTTCTTAACATATTTATTTTATTTGGTTTCTGATTTTATGATATATCTTCAGTTCTTCCTTGCCGAATTCGGCAACGGCAGAAACGTCAATCGCTCCTATATACCTTGGGCGAAGTTATTCTTCTCAATAATAAGCAGCAAAAGCCATAAAAACAAACCGCGAACAAACGCAATCGATTGTGTCTTATTTATAGAGACTGATCGCGTTGACATCGAAGGCTAGCGATTCGGCAGTATCGTCCGCTCCCTTTTCAGCGACTAACTTGAGATACCTTGCGGTTGTTGGTTTTGGTAGTGAAATCCGTTGTAATATAGGATTGGCTTTGATATTCGCAAATTCACCATCCGCTAATGCTGTCCATTTTCGGCCATCATCACTGCTAAAAAAGCGATACTTGGTCACCACATCCGTTAGTTTTCCGTCTTGTCTAGGTAGATAACCGATTGCAGAAAATGTTGTTGATTTCCCTAAGTTAATGATAAGCGCATTTCCAAGCGTTTTCGCTTCCCATCCCTTTTTGTCTAAGGCATTAGCTGATTTTGCACTCAAACCAGCATTTGCTAAAGACGCCGGCTCGGCAAAGAGGCCAAGATCACTCAAAGCAATACTAACGGGAGCCATTATTTTTATCCGCAGTTTTTGGCTTGTGGTAAACTGTTTCATACGAATAATTCGATTGGCGCCAATGCTGGTCGCGCTTGCGATCCGATGCCATTTGCCATCCTGCCAAGCATCAACAGATATGCTATCAATGCGTTGTCCCAATTTAATGTTTTCCCGTAAACGCATGATATTCCATGTCGTTGGACGAGGTAAGTCTATTGTGAGCTCCGCTTGTTTCACGTTGTCATCAGTGGCCCAATAACTGTAACGATCAGCGTCAGTCAGTTGCCCAACACCATACCGATCGATACGATTATGCCGCGTATTAGAGGCGGTAATAGTGGCCCCTTTTATTAAATTATGGTCGAAGATATTTTTCAAAAGAGAGCCAAAATCTTTTAAAACAGCGACGTCTTTCGGATGAAGAACCCCATCTGTATTTGGCGACAAGCCTAAATCCAATGCACCACCACGGCCTACACTTTTACAATAAAGGTCGAATAACACGGCTGGTGTTTTTACCTGATCGTCTTGTGAAGCATGGTAAAACCAACCCGGTCTTAAGGGAACATCACATTCCGTCGGTATCCATAGCTCGCCATTTCTTGTTCCATTCCCCAGGTTGCTATCATCCAGAAATCCTGGCATCGCCTGCTTTCCATCTTTACCGGTGAACGTAATGGTTGTCCAACTGGTTTCAGGAGCACCTCCTTTTTCATTACCAACCCAACGCACATCCCATCCGATATCGCTAAAGATACAAGCATTGGGTTGCATTTCGCGGGTAATCGCCCAGGTATTTTTCCAGTCGTAATACGTGGACTGGTCGACCTGCCGTTTCTCCTTTCGTCCGCCATAATAGCCATCACCACCATTCGCACCATCGTGCCAACTCATAAAGAGATCGCCATAATTGCTGTATAGTTCTTTCAGCTGATTACGATAAACTTCGATATATTGAGGTGTACCGTATGCGGGATTATTCCGATCCCATGGCGAACAATAAACCCCAAACTTTAAGCCCAGCTTCTTTGCTGCCAACTGAAATTCTTTGACCATATCGCCTTTACCTTGGCGCCACGGACTTTCGCTGATATTGTAAGCAGCCGTTTTTGTGGGCCATAAGGCAAAGCCATCATGATGTTTGGCCACTGATATAATGCCCTTAAACCCACCAGCCTTTGCAGCAGCTACTATTTGTTCAGCATTAAAATGCTTTGGATTAAAAAGAGACGGATCGGCATCTCCATAGCCCCACTCTTTATCCTGAAAGGTGGTAGGCGTAAAATGAATGAGACAATATAGTTCCGTTTCTTGCCAGGCCAGTTGCCTGGCACTGGGTAGTGCCCCATAGGGCTTAGGTGCATCATCAAATGCCTGTGCCCAACTGCGCGACAGAACGCCAGTCAACAGCAACAATAAAAAAACAGTTGTACGCATAAAACTTTGATTAATCAGACAAACTTAAAAGATAGTAATTATGGAATATTCAGTAATCTTGGCTAATTGGTGAGGTATATTGACGTCTGGTAACCAATGTTAAGAAAATTTTTTATAAATATCTTTTCTGGAGAGTAACAGCGATGTCTACATCTTCTTCTGAAGCTCTACTTCACTCACGTTAAATTTTAGCCCTTAGCCATTTGTAACAAAAGCTGGTAGTGCGCATCATTTACATTCTCCAGTACTAAATCATAATAACAAAGATACTATTTTATCCAGAACTTTTTAGTTACTCATTTCGACCATTATTGTCTCTATCCTTCCTCCGTATATGCGTTTTTACCTATACTTTACCAATAGCATCCGATAAAAGATGTACTGCTTTTTCCATTTCCTCTTCATGGAGTGAAGCGAAGCCAAAGCGAAAGGCATTATATGAAGCACCTTTTTCTAAGGAATATACACTTCCTGTGATCTTCAATCCTAAGGAAGCTGTTTTTTTAATGACCTTTCCCAATGGAAAATCTGTTTGAAATTTAAGCCATAAAGCCATTCCTCCATTTGGTCTTTTAAACTCGATATTTTCGTTAAGCTGCGTACGCATTAAATCGGCTAAAAAATAGCACCGTTGCCGATATAGCTTATTGGCTTTTTGTATCAATCGCTTTAGCTCACCACGCTGGATGAGATGAGCCACTACATGTTCTAGGAGAACATCGCCTCTTAAGTCGATCAATGTCTTCCACTTGGCAGCCTCCTGAACAAATTTTTCTGTAGCAATTAAGTAGCCTAACCGAAAGGGTGTACCAAGCACTTTGGTCAATGATCCAATATAAATAATATTACCTTCATGATCGCCGCTAGCTAGTGGCAAATAAGGAGCATATTGAAACTGGAAGTCATAATCATAATCATCTTCGATAACGGCCAACTGATAGCGGCGGATCAATTGGAGCAAATGATTGCGCCGTTCAACACTCATCGTCACCGTGGTGGGATGGTGATGATGCGGAATGATATACAATAATTTAATGCTGTGTTTTCGAAGCACCTCCTCTACACAATCGGTACGCATACCGTGATCGTCAACCGGAACACGGATCAGTTCTGCTCCAAGCTGTTCAAAAACCGAGTTTGCAAAGGAATAACTGGGTTCGCCGATCATAACCTTATCTCCGGGTTGAATGATCAGTGAGGACGCAATATAGATAGCCATTTGTGCCCCTCTGGTGGTTAACAGGTTCTCTATTCGAATATCGATTCCCCTTGTCTGATTTAGAAAAGCACACAAGGCACTTCTAAAATCAGCCGATCCTTCCCGTTGCCAACCTGAATTTATTTTTTTTAAAGCGGGGTAATCCATTACCCTTCTATATTCTTTGAGCATGGCTTCTACCGGAAGAAGTGCCATATCAGGAAAACCATCATCTACCACTATATCCGTTTTCTTGACAGCAATCGGAGAGCGATTAAAATGCTCAAGAGTTTTATACCGGAATCTTGGATCAGCATCATACGATGCCAACCGATTGGTATGATAAGACTTTGGTCTAACCACTGGTAACCGAGGAGATACAACGAAGCCTTTACGCGGCACACTGTCGATCCAGTCCTCAGAAACCAGTACGTTGTAAGCCGCCATAACCGTTTTCCGATGCAATTCCAAATCAGCAGCCAGCACTCGCGTGCTGGGTAATGCCGTACCCGGCAAGAGCTTTCCTTCTTGTATTAGGCCAATGAACTGTATGGCAAGCTGTCTATAGATGGCTACATAGCTGTTTTTATCAATGACAAGTAGATTTTTATAAGGAAGCATAATAATGATATAAAAGACAGCAGAAAACGAATATAGGCACAGTGCAGGGTAAATCAAAATACAAATACTACAATAGTATATAATTATCGTGCTGGCACACCCTTACTGTCATGTTAAACTCAAAACAACCTGGACTACTTGGGTATTGTTTTCTGGTACCTCATATCCATTTTTATCTGGGGTATCTTTGTACCGATCAATACAGACATCATATGAAAACAATTTATCCAATAACGCAACTACTTCTCCGATGTTCTATTGGAATTGGTTTTTTATTACCCGTGCTAGATCGTACCGGGTTTTTCGGTGCACCTGGTGATGCCAACGTAGCTTTGGGGGATTGGGCAAATTTTGTGGCCTATACACATATGTTAATGCCCTATGTTAGTGAAAGTATGGCTAGCTTTTTCGGCTTTGTGGCTACCGTTGGAGAAGTACTCTGCGGTATACTGCTTCTTGCAGGTTATAAAATCAAATATGCTGCCTTTGCAAGTTTTGGTTTGACATTGGTTTTTGCGCTGAGCATGCTCTTTTTCCTCCATTACCGGGCACCCTTTAATTATTCAGTATTTGTTGTGAGTTTTTCGAGTCTAATGCTAAGCACTTTCCCCAGTTTTCCTTGGAGTATAGATGCGTATTTAGACACCTCACATACCCAAGAAGATCCATTAAACAGCAATAATTAATTTTTATCAACATTTAAATATAAATAACATGTCAAACAGATTAAATCTTAAGGAACTAATCCCCGATTCTCATCAAATTCTAATGCAGCTATCGGAATATGTAGCCAATACAGGAATCGATAAATTACAACAGGAGCTTATCAAAATCAGGGCTTCACAGATCAATGGTTGCGCCTATTGCTTAAATAAGCATAGTCAAGAAGCGTTGAAATATGGTGAAGATCCTAAACGACTACATGTATTAAGTGCGTGGCGGGAGGCAAAAAATTGGTTTAGCAAAGAACATCAAGTTATTTTGGCGTTGACAGAGGAAATCACCTTAATTGCCGACCATGGTTTGAGCGATCAAACTTATCAAGAGGCCATTACCCTTTTCGGAGAAGAAATGACGGCCAAATTGATCATAGCGGTCATCAATATTAATGCGCTGAACCGTCTCGGCGTTTCGCTATCGATGCATCCCTAGTAAAATCCATAATGTATTCCGTACAGTAATGAACAATGTATTAGTTATAAATGCCAGTGCACGTAAAGAACGGTCATTAAGCCGATACATGACGAATGTATTTGTTGAAGTTGGGCAGGAGCATATTCCCCACATTACCGAAAAATGGATTGCAGCAGCTTTTAAACTGGTTGAACGGCGTACCGCCGAGGATATTGAAGCCCTCAGCATAAGCGATCAATTGATTACTGAGCTGAAAGACGCCGATATCCTAGTGCTAGGTACACCCATGTACAATTGGTCAGTACCCAGCGCACTGAAAGCGTATATAGACCAAGTGTTGCGGGTAAATTATGCTGTTCAAAAAATTGGCTTGGTATTCAGTTATTTTGGCGTAAATTGAGGATACTTGAGATGATGTTTTAAGTGAGTCTTCTCTTGAATTCTGGGACATCTACCACTGGAATGCGTGGAAAATCAACCCGCTTCAGAATATTAAAATGGTTATCATGGGTTACAATTAAATCTGCATTTGCAGCAAAAGCACAATCTACAAATTTGTTATCATCCTCATCAGAAGAAATTAGATTTAAATTATAATAAACGCTAATCATAACTGTAGTTGACAATTCTGTTATAGAACGCACAACATTAGAAGCAACGGAGGCACTCCAGTGCTCACTGATTTTCTCTTCGTACTCCAACATAATATCTGGAGTAATGGCAAGTTCAAAGACACCAGACAATATCGCTTCATATATCCAATGGAATTTTGAGCGACTAGAGATTGACACCAATAATACATTAGTATCTATTACAGCCAATAACTTTTTATTAGCCCTCATTTAAAAGCTTCTCCATGTCATCGTCAGACAGGCCTTTCGTATCCCAAATAGTGTCGGCCTCTTTAATAGCCTTTTTAGCATAAAAAGCAGACAACAATTGTTTCAGATCCTGTAGCTCCTTATCAGATAAATCTGTACTAAACAGCTTCATTAACTCTACTTGAGCATTGTTTAATGGATAATTTAAATTATTCATGCACAACCTATTAATTTACACAAAGATACCAAAAAATAAGTGAATCAAAAAAGACGGTGCTAATCCATCACCAAATAAACTCCCAAGCTGCGTGGCCCATGGGCACCCAGTACCAAGGATTGTTCAATATCGGCCGTTTTAGAAGGACCAGCAATAAAAGCACCGAAGGGATCATCGCCTAAACCCATTCGTGCATAGGCTTGGTGCATATTGCTGAGGATATCGTTCCGATTAACCAGCAGTATAAGATGCTGGCAGATAAACGGTAAGACCCTTATCGTTTGTTCAGGAACCCATAAAGCGCTATTTTCAGCTACACCAAAATCAGCATATAGAATAGCGACAGCTACATTTTGATAGGAATGCGGATCTAAGGGTTCGGAAGGCAACAACTGTTCGGCCAAGCCTTCCATTTCCGCCAAAGTAGATACGATGCGCAGGGTATTCTCCAACTGCCATTTTTTCCGGAGCTCTGGAAGATACACATCTACGATATGTTCCCGAACGGCTTTCCGATCGGTTGCTTCCAACGCAGCACTCCCCCCTGTGGTAGCTGTTTCCATAAATTTAGCGGCTGGATCATCATAGATGATAGGCTGGTCTATAGCCGGAGGCAAAGCCGTTGCTTCTGGTTGTGCTGCCTTTACGGCTTGAAGTATTTTTTCTTTGCTCGTCATATTTTAGTATCAAGACAGTTGTAAGTATTAAAGTTCTACGTTATAAGTACACACTGATCCCTAGCACAATAAAACTTAAAACGTATAACTCCAGAGCTTAAAGCTTTACACATACAACTTATGCCCTATTGCTGAATTTGGCTTAAAACGTACAACTTAAAACTTATTACTTATCACTTCTTACGTTCCCTATACCATTCACTGAATGATTGTTTAGGGGGTATAGGCATTTCACGGCCTTTATACCATGGATTTAAACGGTTATTTACCGTAAAAGGAGCATATTTTAAGGCCAGTCGCCCCATTTTACCAGCTAATTTAAACTTGCTTGGCGATGCCAAGGTATTGGCCATGACTTTCATCGCCAGTGTTTTTTTCTTATCGGTATAGCCCGCTTTTACTAACTCCTGACGCCATTTATACAATTGGTTGTGGATATCAATCTTTACCGGACACACATTGCTGCACGAACCACAGAGCGTGGAGGCAAAAGGCAAATCAGCAAACTTTTCCATGTCTAGGTTCGGGGCCAAAATAGAACCAATCGGACCACTAATCGCATGATGGTAGCTATGTCCACCGCTTCGCCGATAAACAGGGCAGGTATTCATACAGGCTCCGCAACGGATACATTTCAGTGAATTTCGAAAATCCTTACGCCCCAATTGCCTGCTTCTTCCATTATCGACCAAAATGACATGCATTTCCTGTCCGGCACGCGGTTTTCTAAAATGGCTGGAATACGTCGTAATAGGCTGCCCCGTAGCACTCCTGGTGAGCAACCGTAAAAACACGCCTAGATGCTCCCGCTTGGGCAGCAACTTTTCTATCCCCATGCTGGCAATATGGATACTGGAAAGATGAGCGCCCATATCGGCATTTCCTTCATTGGTGCACACCACCATTTCGCCTGTTTCGGCTAGGGCAAAATTTACGCCTGTAAGTGCAGCCCTTCTCGTCATAAAAACATCACGCAAGTGCTGACGGGCAGTTTCAGTTAGGATTTGGGGGTCAGACACGCCTTCAGCGGTTCCTAAATGCTCGTGAAAAATTTCGCCAATCTCCTCCTTTTTTTTATGGATACACGGCAATACAATATGGCTAGGCATTTCTTTCGCCAGCTGAACAATACGTTCGCCTAAATCGGAATCAATCACCTCAATGCCCTTGGATGACAAATAATCATTTAAGTGGCATTCTTCTGTGAGCATGGATTTACTTTTTACCATACGATCGATGCCGTGTTGTTGCAAGAGCTCATAAACGATGTGGTTATGCTCTTCCGCATCTGCCGCCCAGTGTACCTGAACCCCATTAGCCTGTGCATTTTTCTCAAACTCCTGTAGGTATTCCGACAAATGGGAAAGCACATGATGTTTGATTTGAGAAGCAGTATCTCTTAATGTTTCCCATTCAGGTAAGCCATGGGTGAGGCGATCTCTTTTTGCCCGCACAAACCATAGGGTTTGATCGTGCCAATCTACCCGAGTTTCGTCTGCATTAAATGTATTCGCCAAAGCGGCGTGTTTCTTTTCTGTATGCATTACCAACTATTCAATATTTCAGCAATATGGATCACTTTTGTTTGGCTTTTTTCTCTTCGGAGTATACCTTCCATATGCATTAGGCAAGACATATCCGCACCTGTAATATATTCTGCACCATGACGAAGGTGATCTGCCACACGATCTTTTCCCATCTTCACGGAGACAGCTTCCTCCGCCACGCAAAAGGTTCCGCCAAAGCCACAACACTCATCGATGCGGTCTAGCGGAATAAGCTCAATATCTTTTACCATCTGCAACAGTTTTCCCGGCTTAGAAAAGGCAGGGGCTGTTAGTTCGCTCATCTGCGAAAGCTTCAATCCCCGCTGCCCATGGCAGCTTTGATGCACACCAACTTTATACGGAAAACGGGCATCCAATGCTTCCACCTGCAATATGTCCGTTAAGAATTCCGTCAATTCGTAGATTTTATGACGGATTTCTTCCCCTTGGGCAGGTTGTTTTCCGGAATGCAAATGCTCTTTTATGTGTAATACACAGCTTCCCGAAGGTGAAACAATATATTCATAGTCCTTAAAATGCTCGACAAAGTTCTCGTTGCATCCTCCAGTGAGATGCTCATAGCCCGAATTGGCCATAGGCTGACCGCAGCATGTTTGTCCTTCTGGATAATGCACATTAACTCCCAGCTTTTCTAACAGTTCTAAGGTTGCACGCGCCGCCCCTGGATAAAATTGGTCTACATAACAAGGCACAAATAATGCTACCTCCATGTGTTGTATTGTTTAGTTAAAAAAGGAATGAAAACGATAAACAAAGTAAGCCACTTTGCCTATCGTTTCCTTTTACTATCTTACCCATTTATTCAGTTATCTTTACACAAATACTGAATGCCTAGGAAGGTTGCAAATTATCTTTTTTTGAAAAAACAACTGTCATGGGCTTTAGGTTTCCGTGTTCATTTAATTTAACTCCAACGTAAACAGCACGGGCATATGGTCGGATGCATTCGCTTTGATTACCTGCACGTCTTTAACTTTCCAGGAAGCATGCTGATCGAGAAATATATAATCTAAACGCACCCGTGGATTGGTATAGGGAAACGTTAACGCTGGATTTCCGAACAACTTGGCCGCATCATTCATTTTAGCGGTAATCCGTTTATAGGGTTCACTTTCCGGTTTAATGTTAAAATCACCTCCCACCATCACCGGCAAATTCAGTCCGCTGAGGATGCCGGCTACCTGCTCGGCTTGCGCTACGCGGTTTTTCTCAAATTCATGACACAAATGTGTGCCTGCAAACACCACTTCTTTACCATTAGGGAAAGTATGCTTAACGGCTATTAGCGCCCTACCTTCTCCCCCAACAGGTGTAACCAAATGGTACACCTTAGCTGCTGTAGGATATTTGGACAATAAACCTTCGCCGTATCCACCATCGCTATAATCCATTGCCTTACCAAAAAAACCATACATGCCTGTCAACTTGGCCAATTCCTGCACTAAGTCCTTTTTTACGCCTTCATTAAACCCTGCTGTTCTATTCGTCATACTATCCACTTCCTGCATGGCTACAAAATCGGGTTTATATTGATTAATTACCGCTGCTACCTGTTCGAGATTACTCTTGCCCATGGCATAGTGTTGTTCTCCATGATAGATATTATAGGTCATCACTTTGATCTCTTGTGCTTGCAAATAGTTTATTGTTAAAAGTTTAACGAATAAAAACACTAATGCTCGTTTTAAATGTTGCTGTTTTTGTTTCATGATTTAATAATTTAATAAGCATAAAAAATATGGATTAAGGGTTTTGCTCTAAACCTTCCTGAACCAAAATCTGTGATTCAGGGATATATTCTACCGCAGCAGCATCTTGCCATGAAACCTCTTTAATGACACTATTGCCGGTTAAATGAACCCCTGGATATTTTCTATCCATCACTTTCTGATTACGAAACACATCAAATTTACGATGCCCTTCCCAAGCTAGCTCAAGCCTCCGCTCATCTAAAATTACATCGAGCAGACTTTGCCCCGTTGGTAAATTATTTATGGAATACAGGCCCTGTTCTGGTATACCTGCACGACTACGAATGCGATTCAGATCGCTTAGCGCTTCCGCATTTTTTCCCAATTTAGCATACGCTTCCGCTCGGTTGAGGTAAATTTCCGCTAAACGGGAAATGATAGGCGACCATAGCTGTGCCTGCCCTTCTTGCTGCGAGCATTTGATGATGAAATATTTTGGATAACCATTACGCTGGTCAATTTCGGGCTCCACCCTGACTTGTTTACGCTGGCTATTCGGTAAACGGATGTAGTAATTTTTAGCACCGCTCAGTCCAAGCTCTTCTTCTAAAGCTTTCTTCGTGTTCCCTTCTGCATAATAGTAGTGTTCCCCCTCTTTTGTAACTTGAACTTTGACATATTGCCATGCATCATTGACGTAAATAGCCCATTCTTTGCCATTATTTAAGTAAAGTGGTGCTATAAATTGATTCCGCACATCTTGCGGAAAACGTCTCACCAAATTTAAATAACTGTCGGAAGCATACATCTCGCCGTAGCCAATACCATTGATTGTTGCATACATTGAGCCGATGTTGCTATTACCTCCATCTGCCAAATCTTGATCTGGCATAAACTTAACAGCAAAAATAGTTTCGGTATTACTTTCAGGTTTAAACTTTGGATAATTAGGAAAATCTGCTGTCGAAAGCAGCGAAAAACGGTTTGATTCGATCACTTTGTTTGCATAATTGATCGCATCTTCATTATCTTCCATATACAAATATACGCGCGATAATAGCGCCCATGCGGCCTCTTTAGAAGCATAGACATTAGATTTAAAGGTATTCATCAATGTTTCAGCCTTTAAAAGGTCGGCAATTACCTGCTGATACACTTCACCTACGGTAGCTCTTTGTGGATAGTTATAGGCATCTGCATCAATCTTAATTGGCACACCCAAGTGCTGCGCGCCCTGACTATATGGACGGCCAAACACATTGCACAACGAAAAATGTAACAAAGCCCGCAAATAATAATTTTCTCCAAGCAACTGATCATTCTCCGCGCTCTGATTTTCCTGAACCGTCGCTATGATTTTATTGGCTGCTGCAATAACGAAGTAAGAATTCTGCCAAAAGGAATTGGCAAAAGAATTGGTAGGGATACGTTGATAATTGTATAAATAGATGAGATGAGATGTTGTCACGCCACTCAATGAAACGTTATCACCAGGAAACTCTTGTACACGATGCCATCCTAAGGCCATCGTTTTCAATTTTGCATAATTCCCTTTCGTTACGGATTCCAAGCTCCCTGGAGAGTTATTGAGGTCTTCCGGCGTTAACGAATCGTAGGGTTTTTTATCCACACTGCACGATACTAAACCAACTAGTGTGCTAAAAAAAACCATCATTATAGTTACTGATTTTTTCATGATCTTCATTTTTTAAAACTGTACATCAATTCCCAACATAAACCTTCTGGGCAAGGGATAAGGAGATGTCGTACTTCCAGTGGTTGCCGCTTCCGGATCTAAACCGGAATAATCGGTAATGGTTAATAGGTTATCCACAGACAGGCTGGTATTTAAACTTTTAATCTTTAGTTTAGCCAACCATTTCGTGTTCCATTTATAGCCTAAAGCAATGTTTCGGATACGCAGGAAAGAACCATCCTCCAAATAACGCGAAGACACGCCATTCGAACGGTTATTGCCTCCAAAAAACGCTTGCGGATGTGTCGCGTCATGATGATCGGGTGTCCATCGCGACCAACCATTTTGCAATTCCATTTGATTATAGGTAGCGTACGCCCCATCGCTATCAAATAATTCACGTCCGCCGTTATAAATCAAAGCGCCATGAGAAAACGCGATATTACCATTTAAAAACCAATGATTATAGCTCAAGCGCGTATTTAAACCGCCGAAATAATCAGGTGTTGCATTCCCTACATGTTGCAAGGTCGCTTCAGCATAATTGCCTGTAAGGCTAACCTCTCCGGTTTGTTCATCTGTTTTTTCCCATTGCGGTGTACCATCCTCTGGATTAACGCCAGCCCATTTACGCATATACCAGGTATTCACATCATACCCTTCTTCAATCACCTGATTTCCATTCAGCTGTCGCTCGCCGCCATATAATTCATTCACCTTATTCGTATTTATGCCGAGATTAACATCTACATCCCATTTCCATTGAGCAGACTGTATCACTTGCGCATTTAAAGTAAGTTCGATGCCTTTGTTATGAACGCTTCCAATATTATCCCAATACCCTTCGTAACCGGAAACATAAGGTAAGGGCACAAAATGCAAAAGACCTGACGTACTTTTTTGATACCATTCCAAGGAGAGATTAATCCGATTAAAGAAACCGGTCTCTAGACCAATATTCGTTGCATAGGTTTTCTCCCAAGTTAGATTTGGATTGCCCAAGGAGGAAGGAAATGCCGTTGGCTCGCCATTATACTGGGCATTAACCGCAAACAGTTCATATTGTGGATAGAGTGTCTCCGGTGTATTACCCACACCGCCATAAGCGGCTTTCAATCTTAAGAAATTAATACTGTTGGAATGAAAGAAACGTTCTTGGTGTACATTCCACGCACCACTTACCGAGAAGAAGTTGCCGTATTTTGAATTTGACCCAAAACGGGAAGAACCATCTCGGCGGAAGGAGCCTTGCAGCACGTAGCGGTTTGCATAACTGTAGTTGGCATTCATCAGGTAAGACTGAAACGCATAATCATTGGTTTCGCCGTCTACTCCATAAGCATTTGACGCACCCGATAGTACCTTAATTCCCGGAACAATTCCTGTACCTATGGCCGAATTGTCCTCATATTTGTAATCGTTAAACTCATAAGCAATCAATGCGTTTATGCTATGTTGTCCATAATCTTTAGTAAACGTGAGCATCTGGTTGGTAAAACGGGTTGTCCGGTAAGCATTACTATTTTCAATCTGACCGTTTACGGCCAAGCCTGCAATAGATTGTGGATCTTTATAGATAAATCCTTTGGTGTTATAATAGGTGATATTATTTGTCGACTTAAATTCCAAAAATGGTAGAATCTTATAGGTCAGATCCACATTAGCCATTGCGTTGAATTTACTTTCTTGTGTATAATTCCATTGTAGGTCATAGAAGTAATTGGTCAAATCACGGCCACGCCAATTAGCCCCTGGAGCTTGTGCATTAACTACCGCTCCACTCGCATCAAATGGGTTATCCCAAGGCAAATAAGTAAACATACCATTAATGTTGTGCTGTTGATCCTGTGTTTTGCTGTAACTTCCAGAGAGTTTTGGACTAAGCGTAATTTTATCACCAAGTTTATAATCCAGGTTGAGTCTCCCCGTATAACGATCGAAAGATAAGCCCTTCACTGATCCGTCTTCGTTAAAATAATTCATACCTGCAAACACTTTAGTCTTAGCCGTTCCGCCCAATAACGATAAATTATAGTCTTGGGTGAGCCCATCATGTGTACCCAATTCAATCCAATTGGTGTTATGCTGCAATAAGTTTTCGGAATACCATTCGGGTAATTCATCCTGATTGGCAAAAGATGCCCAGTATTGGTACAGTTCTGGTCCATCCATCAGCTTAAAGCCTCCGGTATTAAAGGATGAAAAACCCGTCTTAGTTGCTAACGAAATAGTAGTTTGCTCTGCTTTCGCTGTTTTAGTGGTAACCACCACTACACCATTTGCACCACGGGACCCATATAATGCGGCTGATGAAGCATCTTTCAGTACAGATATTGTTTCAATGTCTTGCGGGTTTAAGTTGGGAACATCAGGCTGGATGACGCCATCTACCACCCAAATGGGGTTTTGAGAAGCGCTAATCGAGCTTACGCCCCGAATTCTTACCGTAGGGAGTTCGCCGGGTTTACCTGTTCCGCTGTTTGCACTAAGTCCTGCCACCTTTCCTTGCAGTAGATTGCTTACATTAGGAGATGTCACATCGTGCAGTTCCTCACTACTTACAGTAGCTACCGAACCGGTAATATTCTCTTTCCTTTGTGCACTATAGCCCACGATGACTACTTCGCTCAAGTCATTGACACTTTCTTCCATAATTACCCGTATGGCAGAAGTATTGGCCATAATCTCCTGATCATTATAGCCGATAAACCGGAACACCAATACAGCTGAAGTGCTCGACACGGTAAGCAGAAAATTACCTTGTGCATCTGTTGTGGTACCCTTAGTGGTCCCTTTTTCTAAAACGCTGACCCCTACCAATGGTTCTCCTTTAGCGTCCTTGACCGATCCGTGAACGTTCTGTTGTAACAACGTGTTTTCTTGTATCGGTTGATTTAGCTGTTTATCATCGATAGGTTTATCGATCACAACTATCGCATTATCTGTCAGCACATACGCTACCGGCTGATCACTAAACACCTGATGAAGGGCTTGCTGCAAATCTATTGCTTTTGCATGAATGCTTACCCGTTTTGATTGAGCCATCCGCGATGTTTTGAACAGAAAATCAACTTTAGCCTGTTTTCTGATTTCTCTTAAGATTTCATGCAGGGGGACATGTTCAGCATCCAATGAAACCTGTTGAGCAAGCGAGACCTCAGCTGCCACTTGTAAGCATGAAGCCACCAAGATGATGATACTCAATTTCATATATAAAAAGGCTTTTAACAACGGCTTTCGCGTAATCGAACGTGATGCGATAAAACGCGGTAATAATTGTAATTGATGAAGTGTACGATGACGAACACGCCATAGTTTACTAAAAAGATTATACATATCTTTGTAGACTTGGGTTAGAGATTAAACGAACATATTGATTTTTATTCCCAGATTTTGCCGGGTCTGTTGGTAGCAGATTCGGCATACTTCATTTTTTTTATCCTGATTCTATTCTCATATTATTTATTTTAATTTGACTACGAAAGTGGTACTACATGAAGTACCCCTGATTCCCATTTGAAATCGAAATCTCCATCGCCCGAAAGGCGTAAAAGTTTCAACACCTCTGTTAATTTTTTATTCCGGGCGATTTGCCCACTATATTGCCCTTTAGGCAAATTATCAGCATAAACAACCTGTATATTATACCAACGTTCCAGTTTACGCATAATACTGGTGAGTTCCTCATTGTTAAAGACAAAGTCGCCATTCTTCCAATCGATTACCGACTCCACATCCACTTCGGCAATGTTTAGTTTTCCTCCCGAATGGCTTACAATTGCTTGCTGCCCAGGTTTTAGCATACGTTCTCCTTCTTGTGTAGCTACTTTAACCCCACCTTGCATTAAGGTCGTTTTCACCTGTTTCTCATTGCTATAGGCATTCACATCGAAACGCGTACCCAATACAGTTATCAACTGATGTGATGTATGCACAATAAAAGGCCTCACTTCACTCCCTTTTGCAGATGCTACCTCGAAATAAGCTTCACCCGTTAAATAGACTTTTCTTTCTCTACCAGAAAAATTCGCCGGAAATTCCAATGTAGATGCAGCATTTAACCAAACTTTTGTACCATCAATTAGCGTAATTTCATATTGCCCTCCAGCAGGAACCTTCAAGGTATGCATTTCCTGTGCACGGGTGTTGGTTGCTTTATCATTCTTAAATATATACCGAACCATACCCTTACCATTTTTGATGATCCGAATATTCGACTGATCAATCTCCTTTCCAGCCGGAATACTATTTAAATCAATAACCTTTCCCGAAGCAAGCGTCAATATGGCCTGTTCACTCCCGGGATTTCTATCGGTAAGCAACTGCTTATTTTCCAGCTTTTTTTTGTTATTGGTAGGAAGCAAAACATAATACCCACCTAGAAGCATCAAGATAATAGAACAAGCAACCGCTAATCTGCCAAATCGTCGAAGTGCAAATGTTTTATGCATTTTACGTTGTTCCAATGCCATGATTTCTTCTTGCATGGATTGTGAGAGCAGCGTAGTTAATTTTCCTTCATTGAAGAGGTGAAAGAATATCTCTAGTTCTTCAAAAGACAATTCATGTTTGCTATACCGCTCAACAAGCTTTTTATAAAATGCACGTTCTTCCATGACTTATTTTGCCTGTTAGACAAAAAAGCGCGGAGGTAGGGTAGTAAAAAATTGAATTATTTGAAAAAATAAAAGAAAAGCAAGCTGAATGACACCCCAAAATTGCTCTCGAGCTTGTTTTTTAACATTTTTAGTGTATTAACCATGTGGTTTTTGATCGCGCTTTTAGAAACGCCCATCAAAGAGGCAACTTCGGCATAAGTCTTTCCCTCTTCGCGACACAACGAAAAAATAATCCTTGAACGTTCAGGAATACTTTCTAACACACGATATACCATCGTCTGGTATTCTTCAAATTGCAAGTCATCTTCTACAACACTTCGATGCTCACCGTGATGAACAACCAATTGTTTCAATAAATCCCGCGAACGCGACATGACCCTCAAATGATTAAGCGTGTGATTTTTTGCAATGGTGAAAATATAAGTTTTCAAGTACCGGATTTCTAGAAGCTGATCTCGCTGATACCATATTTTGATAAAGACGTCCTGTGCTAAGTCTCTTGCCACATCATCAACATATACATACCGCGTGATAAATTGGCAGACAGGGTCAAAATAATTCCGATAGAGATCGTAAAAAGTACGATCTGCTTCATTATCAATTATTTTATTACCATCAAAGGTATCCATAAGCGATACGACGTATAAAAAATACCACGCCACAGTTTAAAAATTGGCTTACTAGGGTCGGCAACAGACAATGATAATCATTTAACTAAACTTCCAAAAACAAAATACCAACGCAACCGATTGTCTAATTTTTTTTTGACTGCCAACGCACGTTTAACGAGTTAACCTCATTTAACGAGCTAACTTCATAGATATATGCAGTAAATTAATGTATTGCCCCCATTAAGGGATCACTTTTAGAAGCTTTTCCTGTTTCTACTCTTGCCACATAACGCCTTTCAACCTCCTTAAACGAGCTTGGAATTTGTTCCATTATTAGTTAACTTTGTTCCGATGGAAGCCGTCAGAGAAATCGTATTCTATAAACAGTATTTTGAAGATTTTTTCACTACGCTAAGTGATCGGGTCAAGGTAAAGATTGATGAAGTATTGTTTATGGTAACCATTCTAGAGCGGGTTCCGAAGAAGTTTTTCAAAAGCATTGAGGGTACCAAAGGGCTTTTTGAAATCAGAGTGGAATACGAAGGAAATATTTATCGGATATTTTGCTGTTTTGACAGGGGGAATTTGGTAGTACTTTTCAATGGTTTCCAAAAAAAGTCGCAGAAAACCCCATTAAAGGAGCTTGAAAAAGCCGAACGTATAATGAAAGCATATTTTGACGAGCAGAAAGGAGTTCATCATGAAACAAGAAAACAAAAACGTTAAAACTTTTTCGCAACATCTGGATGAGCGCTATGGCAAGATTGGGAATCCAGCGCGTACCGAATTTGAGATTAAAGCCAAATCTTTTGCCATAGGTGAGTTAATTAAGGAAGAACGTAAGTTAGCAAAATTGACACAACAACAGCTTGCCGAAAAAATCGGCGCTAAAAAAAGCTTTATTTCGAGGATTGAAAACGGCAGGAGCGACATTCAGCTTTCTACCTTATATAAACTTATAGAATTGGGGCTTGGCCGCAAGGTAAATCTTACTATTCTATAATGGATAAAGCTGCCCCATAAACGGATCGCTTTTGGAAGCTTTTCCTGTTTCTACCCTTCCCGCATAACGCCTTTCAAATGCTGGAAAACCTGCTAGCTGCACCGAAAAGTCATACCATCCATAGCTTTTAGCGGTATCAACCGTCAATGTCAATGTCTCTCCGCTAAGAATTTCTTTCATGGTAACAGCGTTGCCATAAGCCCGATCGTTGATCTGTACCTGAATGGCTTTCTTCGACGTTTGGTTCTGATTTTTCAAGATTAAGCTAATCTTTCCGTCAGGCCGATGCGATGGCGTGTCTACGCCTGAATAAATGCATTTTACTTGAAGCATTGGATCTTCCGCATTACCTTTTAGTTCACGGAAAAAACCGTTTGGACCATAAACACGTAAATGATAGTGTTGATCTTCAAAATGGGTTAAGGGCCACTGATGCGTTAGGCTGTCTCCCGCTTTTACGGCAAAAGACCACGATTTTACAGGCTCGAATGCCAGCCTTCCATCTTTTTGAGGTTGCCAATAATTACCTGGGGCATACACGTTAAAAGCCGCTCCCGCAGCTTGGTTGCCAAATACGGTCGTGGCCGCTTGGAAAGAGACTTGGAGCGTCGATGGACCTGGGCGCTTATCATCGACATAGAGTTCATAAGGCAAGGCATTTGAATCCTTTATTCCAGGTTCCTGTTTTGGCAATAGGTTTGATTGATTAGGATTTTTATTGGCTTCCGCGATTTCATTTGCCGTCAAGCGTTTATACCCCGATGGCAAGGCTTTAAAACGGGCATTGTTAATGTTTTGTACGAAGGGATTACGAGCTATCGGCTCAGGTAGCTGAATTTTTTCGCCTTGGTAAGGCCTAAAGGCTGAGGTAAGATCACCTGTAATTGCTCTTCTCCAACTGCTGATATTGGTCTCTTGGATATCCTTACCGGTTTTCTTTTTCAGCAAGTTTTCCATCAATCGGATGGTTGAGGTAATGTCACAAACTTCCGAATTTACCCATCCTCCACGCGACCAAGGAGAAGCGATAATTAAGGGTACTCGGTAGCCCAAACCTACTGGCCCCTCCCTCCGGTATTTTTCATCCATATCTCGCTTCATCTCCTCTTCCATCGTCACATATTCATCACCCGTATCCAATCCGGCAGAAACAGCGCCACTATCCGGATCATCTGGCTTAGGTGCCACAAATGGTGGAACATGATCAAAATAGCCGTCATTTTCATCATATGTTAAAATGAAAATCGTCTTTTTCCAGACATCCGGATTTTTGGTTAAAATATCCAACACTTCGGATACATACCAGGCACCAAACCAAGGAGAGCTTGGATGATCGGAAAATGCCTGCGGTGCAACCAACCAAGATACGGTCGGTAAGTTACCCGACTCTACATCCTTTCGGAATTGGTACAAGACATCTCCTTTAGGTACGTTCATCTTGCGTTCGGTACCATTATCCTCATAGCTCAGCTCTTCTAATTGATATTGATAGGGATCCTTATTATTTGTTGTAAAGGCCTTTTGGTGAAGGTGTTGTTCAAATGCACTCAATTTAGCGAAGTTATCGGGATTATATTTTTCCAACTCCTCCTGATATCTCGCCAGTTGGGCCGTCTTTTGTGTAATCTTCTTTTGAATAGGTTGTTTCTGTGAGGGCTTTATCTTCTTTAATTCCTCTTTTAATGCCGCTAGCTCGTTTGGCAGTTGCGCTAACCTTTTTGTTAAAAACCGATGATGGCCTTTGCTAAAACGGACATGGTATTGTTTGAACCACTCCAAATTGTTATCCGTAAAATTGGCCAACCAATATTCATGCTCTCCTTCCAACTCGGTTTGTATGCTCAGCTCGTTCTGGTACACTTTCCAGGAAATCCCTTGTTCTTCCAGACGTTCCGGAAAAGTTTTCCAATCCACCTCGCTATTATAGTACACATCCGAATTACGTACATTGGCGCGTTTGCCTTTCCCCACTTTTAAGGTTCCGCTCCAGAAAAACAAGCGGTTCGTCGTTGTACCGGTAAGCGAAGAGCAGAAATGTTGATCACATACGGTAAAGGCATCTGCAAAGGCATAATAAAAAGGAATATCCTCCCGGTTAAAATAACCTAAGGTAAGGGGCATATCGTTATATTCCTTATATCCCGAACGTTTAGCTTCTAGCCAACCATCGTATTTCCCTCCATTACGCGCATCAACCTGATTTTCCCAAGAGTGGGGCAAGTTGCCCATCCATGTTGATTTGGTGTCTTTAATATTTAAGCGAAACGGTGCATAGGTATGGCCTTTGTTATCCGACTGCAACCAAACCAAATTTTTATTAGGCAAGGTAATCGCTCGCGGATCATTGAAGCCCCGAACGCCTTTCAATGTACCAAAGCAATGATCAAAAGATCTATTTTCCTGCATGAGCAGCACAATGTGTTCCGCATCATAAAAAGTAGATCCGGGCTCGGGATCAATAGATAAAGCTCTTTTTATAGATGGTGGTAACGTATTCCATAATCCTGTAGTTCCGGCTAGAAACGCTGCTTTCTTGATAAATTCTCTTCTGTTTTCCATTTTATATTGATTACCAGTTGAGTAGTATAGTAGTGATAGTAGTATAGTAGTTGAGTAGGCTTGTGTATTATTCTATATATTTTCCTACTCAACAACTTAACGATTCAACAATTAGATTCCTCCACTACGGTCGGAATGACGATACGCACAACTCAACTATAACGACTCGACTACTTAACTACTCAACCATTTAACTACTCAACCATTTACTACTCAACTATTCCCCACTAGATGCCAGGCTTTGGGTTTCGTGAATGCTCGTAATCCTTGATGAGACAAGGTGGCTCCTAATCCAGAATGCTGACGCCCACTCCAGGGCAGCGCCGCACTTACGCGGTCACAGCAATTCCAATAGCCTGATCCCACATTGAGCTGCTTTAATAAGCCTATCGCTCTTGTTGGCGTATCGGCATAAATACCAGCCGTTAACCCGTAGGCCGTATCCTGCATTAAAGCCAGTGCTTCCGCATCATTGGCCACTTTCATGATACCGATGATGGGGCCGAAGCTCTCTTCTTGCATCACCCGCATATCGTGCGTAACATCTATTAACACCGTGGGTTCAAAGAAATATCCCTTTCCTGTGATGGCATTTCCGCCGGTCAATATGGTGGCCCCTTTCGCCAGCGCATCGGCTACTTGCTCTTCCAATAGTTGGCGTTGCTCACGCCGCGTCAACGGGCCAAAATAAACCCCTTCCTCCGTTGGCAAACCTATTTTCCAGCTTTTCACCTGTTTTACAAAGGCTTCCAGATAGGTTTCATATACGTTTTTGTGGACATAAATCCGTTCTACTGAGCAACAACTCTGTCCGTTATTGTAAAAGGCGCCGTCTGCCGTGGCTTCAGCTACTCCCTGTATATCCCGCAAATCATCGGTGATATACAGCGGATCTTTCCCTCCCAGCTCCAGCTGACAAGGCACCATCTTGGTAGCGACCTGCTCATAAATATATTTTCCGGTACGATAAGAGCCGGTAAAGAAATACCCATCCAAAGGTAATTCTAAAAGTGCTTTTCCAATCTGCCCGCCACCTATTGCTACCTGAAAGGTAGCTGATGGCAAACCTGCTGCCAGCAATAAGCGTTCGATTTGCAATCCCGTATTCGTAGCATACTCTGAAGGTTTATAGAGTACCGCATTGCCTGCAATCAGGGCTGGTACAAACACATTCACCCCAACTAAGTAGGGGTAATTCCATGCCGAAATATTTCCAATTATCCCAAGCGGTTCGTAGCTGATCACTTCTTTTAACCGAGCATCTTTATCTTCCCGCATCAGTTCGTCTTGAAGATAGGTTTCTGCGTGGGCTGTTAACCAAGAAATACGACTGCTGGCGCCCTTAATCTCATTTTTGGCCTGTTGCAAAGGCTTTCCGGTTTCACTAGTCAACACATTTGCCAATTCATCAAGCGCCTCTAAGAGCAATTGACCAAATCGTATGAGCACCTGTACCCGTTCTTTCAAAGGAACTTTTGCCCACAATTGCTGACCGTTCCGTAAGACCTCATATTTCGCCACAACAGTTGCTGTTGTATCATCAACTACCGTTGCTATGATGTCTTCTGTCGCTGGATTAATGATGTTCATTTTAAAAAGTAAAAATTCAAAAATAAAAAAACCTGGTTGTTCGTTACTCGTTGATGGTTATTCGTACGCCTTAAACCTTATGCCTTATACCTTCTCCCACTTATAACGTATAACTTACAACTTAAAACAACTCACAACTTAACGTTATCCGTATCAAATCGCCTCCAAAAAAGCTTCCCGAATATTCCTTACAAAAGGATTTTCCTGATCTTCCATGCGTTCCGGATGCCATTGCACCAATAGTAAGAATGGTTTATTCTGGGCATCTTTCCATTCTACAGCCTCTATTACACCATCGAGCGTGACGGCCGATGCTACCAGATTTCTACCTACCTTATCTACACTTTGGTGGTGTAAGCTGTTGATATGTCCTTGCGTTTCCTCTACAATTCTTGCCAGTTGTGAATGAGCATCTACACACACCGCATGTTCCCTCAGCTTTCCATTGGGTAGTTTTGCATGATTAAATTTACCCCATGTAGGCAGATCGGGAATTAAGGTACCACCATGATACACATTAATCAACTGTAATCCACGGCAAATTCCTAAAATAGGTACGTTCTGTTGTTCGGCATATTGCAGGAGTTTCCATTCAAAGGCATCACGTCGCTCATCAAAATCTTTTGGTTCACAATATGGTAGATAATCTATATGCTGATAATAATTCGGGTGGACGTCCTCACCCCCGGTGAACACCAGCGCATGGCATTGCGTGACGGCTTCGAAATTATCCAAAGCATATCCTAAACGTACGATTTCAATGGATGTGTCTTTCCCTTGTATCCAATTGGCATAAAGCCCATACATCCGGCCATCGGTCATGCCTATTTTGATGTTTTTTGGCATAGTTGCTTTTGTTATTCGTTTTTAAGTATAGTTGTGATAGTAGTTGAGTAGTATACTACAAACGTTTTAATGAGACTATTCAACTACTTAACGATTTAACGACTCTACTACTTGACAATTACAATGCTTCCTCATACAAACGTTTAAAATCTTCTCTACTTACCGGTTTTGGATTATTAGGATGTGCAAAATCTGCAATGGCCAGATCGGACAAGGTTTCGATATGTTCCGCTTTTACGCCGATCTCCCGTAACTGTTTTGGGATACCGATGCATTCATTCAGTTCAAACAAGTAGTTGATCACGTCTTCGCCCTTTGCTTCCGATAAGCCTAAGGCGTATGCCATCCGCTCAAATTTAGCCTCATTCCCTGTTAAATTAAATGCCATCCCATAGGGAATATTGACCGCATTAGCTAAACCGTGATGCGTATCCAACAATGATGACAGCGGGTGTGCCAACGAATGCACCACACCTAATCCCTTTTGAAAAGCAATGGCACCCATCATAGAACCCATTAGCATATTGGAACGCGAGCCTTCATCAGGTCGTAATACCGCATGTTCCAAGGATTGCGCAATCAGACGCATCCCTTCCAAGGCGATACCATCGCAAATCGGATTCGGATTTT
This sequence comes from Olivibacter ginsenosidimutans, assembly GCF_039542865.1. NCBI lineage: Bacteria > Pseudomonadati > Bacteroidota > Sphingobacteriia > Sphingobacteriales > Sphingobacteriaceae > Olivibacter > Olivibacter ginsenosidimutans. The sequence goes on from NZ_BAABIQ010000042.1 coordinate 210,773, forward strand.
TAGCTAAGAAGGCTTCCATATTATGTGTCAAGGCGTCCATTCCTGTCGCTGCTGTAATGTGTGGTGGCAAATCCATCGTTAATAAAGGATCTGCGAACACCACTTTTGCCATTAGTTTAGGCGAAAAAAGGATACGCTTTTGATGTGTTTCGTCATCAGCAACAATGGCGCTTCTACCTACTTCGCTGCCCGTACCCGCTGTAGTCGGAACGGTGATAAAATGCGGAACATCGTTCGTTACATAAATATCGCCTCCAATGAGATCATCATATGTAAATAAATCTTCCCGATGATTTACCCGAAGGGCAATTGCACGGGCGATATCTAAGGCCGCTCCACCACCAATGCCGATGATGCTATCACGATTCGTTTGATCCCAAATATCCGTACCACGGTACACATCCGATTTTACGGGATTTTTGTGTATCTCCGAAAACACTTCTACCCGTATTCCTTCCCTTTCCAAATCGCTTTTGACTTGCTTGAAAAACGTTAATTGGGCAATGGTAGGATCGGTAACCAATAAGGGATTTTGCAACTGATGGCTCTTTAAATAAGCCGGTAACTCTTTTATTGCCCCACAGCCAAAACGTATGGTGGTGGGGATGTTTAATTGATAAATCATATTTTTTTAAAGTATCAAGACATAAGACACAAGTATCAAGACTTTTTTGTTATAAGTATTAAGTTCTACGTTTTAAGTTAGGTATGCGTTTAAGCCTGTTTTAGCTTTGAGCATATAGCTTATTGCCTAAGCCTATTACCTCAAATAATTTCAAAATACCGTTTCAACTCCCAGTCGGTTACGGCTTTTGAGAACTGCTGCCATTCCCACTCGCGGGTTCGGCAATAATGATCAACAAAGGGCTCTCCGAACAGCTCCTTCGCTACTTCCGATACACGCATTTGTTTTGTAGCTTCATAAAGGTTAGTAGGTAAAACACCATGGGCGTAATCGCGATAGCCATTACCAACCGTTTCGGGCTGGTCTAAGGTCAACCCCTTCTTAATACCATACAAGCCCGCCGCTAAACAAGCAGCGATGGCCAAGTAGGGGTTCGTATCTGATCCTACGACACGGGTTTCAATCCGTGCAGACTTTTCATTAACAGGCAAGATCCGTAACGCTACGGTACGGTTGTCTAAGGCCCAAGTGAGTGTTGTTGGTGCCCAAGCACCTTCCACCAAACGTTTATAGCTATTAATCGTTGGTGCAAAGAGTGGTAAGATATGCGGCAAGCAATACAATTGTCCGGCAATATAATGCTTCATCAGCTTGCTGACTCCCTGTTTATCCTTTTTATCAAAAAATAAATTGGTTTTAGAATTACTATCCCACAGACTTTGATGTACATGTCCGCTACAACCCGGTAAATCTGCCCGCCACTTTGCCATAAAGGAAGCCATGAACCCGTGCCGATAGGCTATTTCTTTCACCGCTGTCTTAAATAATATTGCCCGATCTGCAGCTTCCAATGCATGGGCATAGGTAATCGCCGCTTCATATACTCCCGGGCCTGTTTCGGTGTGTAAGCCCTCCAATGGGACATCAAATTTGGCTAACAGGTCAAAGAGATCATTGAAGAAATTGCTTCTTAAGGAACTTCTCAAAATCGAGTAGCCAAACATGCCGGGTGTTAAGGGTTGTGGATTCCGGTAATCCTTTTCAGCCAGACTTTGTGGTGTCTCTTCAAAATTGAACCACTCAAATTCCTGAGCGAAATAAGGTTCAAAACCCAAAGCGCGGCAATCGGCAATTATTTTTTTGAGCAATTGCCTCGGGCAAACATAGGCGGTATTTCCCTTCGCATCAAAGAAATCGCCCAGGAAAAAAGGCAGATCGTTTTCCCAAGGGATTTTACGAAACGTGGAAAGGTCCAGCTTCAAGGGCATGTCGGGATATCCTGAATGCCAACCGGTAAAGGTTGTATTGTCATAAGCGACATCATTAGCATCCCATCCAAAGACCACATCACAGAAACCTAACTCACCTTTTAGAACGGAGCTGAATTTAGCCGTTGAGATATATTTTCCGCGCAAGACGCCATCAATATCCGCCGCTGCGAGCTTCACCTTTCCAGAAGCATGTTGTTTTACATATTCTTCAATCTGTTGGAGTGTCATCGTTTAAAAATTTTAAATAAACCATAGGAAATAAGCAAAATCAACCCATATATCCCGCCGATGGCTGGATTGTATACCAATAGGGAAATCAGCGAAATGATGCCCACAATCAGTACTATTATCGGAAATAAGGGATACAGTGGTACGCGAAACGGACGGTGAAGCGCCGGTTCTTTTTTTCGTAATTGGATTAAGGCAATCATAGCAATAACGTACAGGGTTAATGCACCAAAAACAGACAAAGTAATGATTTCCGCTGTTTTTCCCGAGAGTAAAGCTAAAATACCGACCATCATATTACCCACCAACGCAACGGTAGGTGTACGAAATTTAGGAGAAATACTTCCAAATATCGCAGGAAAATTATGTGCTTTCCCCATTTCATAAGTCGACCGTCCCGCGGCCAAGATTAGACCATGAAAGGAAGCCACCAATCCGAATAAACCCACGGTAATTAACAGGTGGTAAAGCAAATGGTTATCGCCCGTAATCCGTGCCAGAGCCAGAGGCAATGGTGAATCCGATGTTTCTCCACTTAGCCCATTACGATAGACAATAGCCTCCCAACCGGCGACACCCACAGAAGAGGCGAAAACCAGTATACAAAGCATAGCTAGGGTAAAAATTGCCCAACCAAAACCTTTTTTAATATCCCGTTGTGGATTCTTTGTTTCTTCCGCCACGTTCGCAATACCTTCAATGCCTAGAAAAAACCATATGGCAAAGGGGATAGCTGCAAAGGCACCCGACCAACCGTTAGGAAAAGCATGCTGTGTTAGATTCGCAGCTTTGAAGTGAGGTGTTGTGATGCCGACAAACAGCAGCAATTCACCAACAGCCAACACCGTAATGATCATCTCGAAAGTAGCCGCGGCTTTTACACCTACTATATTCAATCCGGTAAACAGTACATAAGCGATGATGGCGGTTTGAATGATGGAAGCTTCGGGAAAAAATGCATTAAAATAAGCGCCAATAGCGAACGCTATCGCTGGTGGCGCAAAAACAAACTCAACGGTTTGCGCAATACCGGAAAGGAAGGCTACATCTTTGCCTAAGACTCTTCCTGCGTAATCAAATACGCCCCCAGCTTTAGGTATAGCGCAAGCCAATTCCGTATAGCTAAATGTGAACGTAAGGTACATCAGCATGACGATAAGCGTTGCTACAGCCATACCTAAGGTACCACCTTTTTCCAGTCCGAGGTTCCATCCGAAATACATTCCCGAGATGACATAACCAACGCCAAGGGCCCATAGCGCAAAGGGGGTTAGTGTTTTTTTTAGTGTAGTACTCATAAAATTATCGTTTCATCGATCACAAATTATTCCCCTACAGTTTCGGTTTTACCAGTGGTTATTCATGATGGTTTATCAACCAAGCATTTGTTTCGTTTGGATATTAATAGCTTCGCATTAGACCGTTCAGCACCGCATTGCTATCGGCGAAGGAGCTCGGGTGCTGATCGTGATAAAAGGCCTCTTCCCAATTACCATACATATGATTGGGTAATACGATGAAGCGTTTGCCAAATTCCAATCGGTTTTTCTCTACCCAAGCCCTGCGTTCTTCCATTGAATTATTGTTAAAGATAGCAGAAAAATCGCCAAGATTATCTCCCAAAAGCATGATAATATGGTATTTATCTGCTACTTGTATTCGACGTTTTTCTTTTGAGGAGCTATCGGCCAGCAAGAGTAGATGTGCATCATCAGCATTAGGAAAATTAAATTTCTTCAAATTTTCAATGGTCTGTTTCTCATCCTGTTTAATGCGATTGGTAATATAGAAGACCGTAATTCCTTTCGATGCTGCGTACTGGAAAAAAGAAGGCGCACCGGGCACGGTATCACAAGCCACCTGTTTGGTCCATTCAACCCACGAGGAGTCGGTATAATTGCCCTGGTGCTGTGCCTGATGCACATAATACGGACTATTGTCTAAGACTGTTTCATCAATATCGGTAACGATAGCTAGCGGTTTATCGGAAGGACTTTTCCGTAATGCATCCAAGCTTAACCTGGCACTGTTATATGCTTGATAACTTAAGGCCCTATACTCAGCAGCACGCTGTTGCCATAAAGCCCCCCAAGCGGGGGCTTCAGGCATTAGCGTTAGACTTGTTTTCTTAGGATTTTGTTTACAGGACAAGCATCCCAGCAATCCTAAGAGAATTATTTTCCTGAATCGATACATGCTTTTATTTTAAAATCCACATTTCCTGGTTCACATTATCATTTCCGTTGAACTGTCTTTGGATCGCCTCGGCTACATTTTCACCGTTATTCTCCAATTCCTTCTGCGGATATAACCATCGTTTGGGAAAAGCGTTGGTAGGGTCATTCAAATTAGTAGATGAATTTAATATAAATTTCGGATAACCTGTACGTCGATTTTCGAACCACGCATTAAAGTCGTTATCTTGTAAGAAGCCCGCAAGATATTTTTGTGTGATGATTTGTTCTAATTGATGTTCGACACCCCCGCTCAAGGCATTTTCCGACAGATAAGATGAAATATAGGCATTGGTGATCTCCATGTTATGGTGATACTTTTCACTTTCCGGAGTATAGTGTACAAGAAAGTCCATAGATGCCTTTATTCCTGCCGCATAATACCCATTGGCATCTCCTGTTATCCAACCTCGGATACTAGCTTCTGCAAGAATGAACTGCAAATCCCAATAATTAAAAAGCCCAACTGGTTCTGCGTTAAAAAGATCGGCATAGCGGTCATTTAGATCGCTAAAATCTTTAGAAGCATGGATGGTTTGTAGGCTGTTAAAAGACGCCGATGCCTCTACAGCTGGATAAGCATCCCAATCCGAAGCAAGTTTACCCGCTTTCAATTTTATTGCAGAGGGTTTAGCATAGTAAAATAAGCGCCTATCATGCATAGCTTTTAGCGGATCAATAAGGTTGGCCGTCAGCATCGGATAGATCGTAAATGGGTTAGAACTATTAATGTTTACCCAAGGATATTTTTGACCATCTTTATCCAAGTATTTCAGCGCAAAATTATCATCATAGTTCCGCATCAGAGGCCTATTGTTAACAATTTCCTGAAAGCGCGCAACTACTTTTAAGTCGGCATCATCCGTTTTCTTATATAGGTTCATGAGTACATGCAACTCAAAGCTGTTCACTAAACGTTGCCATTGATCTATTTTTCCGCCGAAAATAGGATCGCCAGCAAAATCCTCACCTTGGGCGAATAAATTATTTGCTTCATCCAATTCATTCAATATGCCCAAGAATACTTCCTTTTGGGTATCGTATTTTGGTTTAATTAGGCCTTCAGACTCTCCTTTTATGGCCTCCGAATAGGGAATATCACCCATTTGCATGGTTAATATAAAAAACTGCCATGCGCGGATAAAATGCCCTAAAGCGGTATACGAATTTTTTAAACCATCACTTTCTGCATATCCAATCATCAGATCAACATTTCGCAATACTTCCATGCGATCAAAATTGCCGCGTGTTATTTTGTTATACTGATAATTCTCTTGTCCCTCTTGCCACGTGATGTATTTCCCCAACATAAAAGGCTGGATAAAACCCTTTGTATCTGCAATATCCTTTTTAATAATGCCTAAAATATTGTTTGTTGCTAACATGGCTGAGTTAACTTCATCTGTTTTATTGGGGTCTTGATTAATTTCATCAAATTTAGAACAGGCCACTAAAGAAAAAAGTGCTATTCCGAATGTACTGATATATTTTGTTTTTATTTTCATGGCTATTTTAATTAAATCTATACGCTTATTGTCTAGCATGATATGCTCCTATTCTTTAAAAACCTAAACGAATATTAAGTCCGAGCATACGCTGAGATGGCGAATTAAGATCTTCGCTAAACACATCCGGATCAGAGAATTTAAACTTTGTGAATAGAAACACATTTTGCCCGGTTAAGGAAATAGACGCTGTTTTTATCCGCGTGTTAGACAGCAATTTTGCTGGAAAATTATACCCCAAAGAAATTTCCCGTACTTTCACGAAACCTTGATTTTGTACGCCATGTTCTTTATCGCTTCCATTTAGGGATTGTGCATAATCCTGATAATTCACCTCGACGTCATTTGGCGCATAAACACGGGTGTCATTGGTAATCCTTCCATATTTATCATAGGTCACATCGCCTGAAACCACTTTCACGCCTTGTCCTACGTAATTGGAGAGTCCATTAACCACTGCGTCGTAACGGTATTTGTTGTCGGTTTCAGGGTTCGCTCCCGTATCGAACATTTTGTCCCAAATGTAATTATACATTAAACCGCCGATACGACCGTCGATGGTAATCCCCAAGGTGAAATTTTTATAGCGGAAATTATTGATAAAACCAAAGGTGAAATCAGGGTCGCCGTAACCCATCTGACTTTCATAGTCACTTTTTTTAGGAATGCCATTGACATGGATAATATTACCATCAGGATCTCGCTCCCATCTATTTTTCACATAGGCGTCCTTTCTTGCACCTTTCTTAACCCATAGTTTATCAGCTGTATAGGTAGGGTCCAAATTCACGTAATACTGGTGGTTATTTGACCAGTTGATAGCGGTATTCCATTCAAAATCTGCCCGTTTAATCGGAGAACCAGTTAACGTAATTTCAATCCCTCTTCGTTCAAAAGACTCTTCGGTATTAATGAGCGACTTTGCGAAGCCAGAGGCTGAAGAGATATCGACTAATGCTTGTTGGTTATAGTAATATTTATTAAAATAAGTAAAGTCTAGACCGACCCGCCTATTGAGCATCGAAATATTAAATCCTCCCTCCCAGGTTCGATGAGCATTAGCAATTAAGTTATTCGCTAATAGATTCGATGGGTAATCGGCCGTATTCAAATTATCCCATCCTCCCGGTGTGACACTATAAGCCCGATAGTTCGTATAAACATCTAAAGGCGATTTATCCACAGCCCAAGAACCGCGTAACTTAATCATATCGAATTGCTGGGGTAGTTTTAGGTATTGGGAAAGAATAAAACTTGCGGCAACAGAGGGGTAAAAGTATGAGCGTTGGTCTTTTGCTTGCGTTGAGCTCCAATCATTACGGCCGGTAATATCCACAAAAATGGCATCATCCCACGATAGGGTTGCCTTGCCAAAAAGGCTGTTAATCTGCCTTCTATACTCCGTCTCGGCCACCAAGGCCTTATCCACCGAAGCAGCCAATGAGTACCATCCCGGTACGCTCAAACCATTTTGGGTAGCCGCATCTAAGCCACGATCATTATAATAATAGATCGTTCCTCCTCCAAGCGCATTTAAACCAAATTTTCCCCATGTCTGATTATAGGTAAGGATCAAGTCATTATTGGTACTAAACCCCCAATCTTTATTGATACCGTACGTTCCTAATGAGTTGAAAGGTATATTAGTTCCCTCTGTTAGGACTTTTGTCGGATCTTCTCGTGAATAATACCTCCCTACATAGAATTCACTTCTCGTCGAATTAATCCCGATTGGATTCCGCATCGTCTCTACGTTACTATAGAAATCGTATCCCGTACGAAACAATACGTTGAAGTTTTTACTGATCTGATAATTTGCATGAAAACTGGCATAAAACTTATTCTGGGTAATACCATCCAATTTTTCATACGCAATAAGATAAGGGTTATCATACCAAGCATCATACAACCAGTTTTGTTGTTCATTTGGTTTCACCCAATAATCACGGTATTGCCGAATATCATAATCTGCACCCGTCCACATCAAGATCTGATATAAGTATCCTTGATTGCCATAGCCGGTTCCCCATGTTTGCGGGGCATTTTGTCGTGTATAACCGGTTTGCGCACCAATGGTAAATTTATCGCCCAACTTCATTTCTCCGCTATTGGTAAAATTAACGATATTCAACTTCGTGTTGGGATATTGCCCTTTATTCAATATGTGGTTCAAACTGGTACGGAAGAACCCGTTCTCTCCAGTTTGGGTTACACTAACGTTGTTATTGGTGATAATACCTCTTTCCAAAAAATTCTTCAAATTATCTTTTCCACTAGAAACCAAGGGCATTTCTTCATATTGTTTCGTAAGCGGGTTCCACTGTTCCGCTGTTTGTCCAATATCCAATTTAGGTCCCCACACATAATCATCGGCAATTTCACCGTTGATCCCATGCCCATAAGACGTTTGTACCTTAGGAATGGCTAAAAATCCTAGCTGTGTCATAGTATTGCTGTTGACATCTATCGAGAAACCTTTTGACTGACCCTTCTTGGTGGTAATAATGATGGCCCCGCTCCCACCCCGAGATCCATATAAAGCGGAAGCCGTTGCTCCTTTTAAAATACTCATATCGGCAATATCGTCTGTTGGAATATCCCTAAGGGTCATGTTGTTATAGGGTACATTATCGATGACAATCAATGGCGTTTCACCGCGAAGTTCAATCGTTGGTGTCGCATTAAACTCCGTTGAGTTTTTTACTACCAAACCGGAGACCTTCCCACTTAACGATGTACCGACGTCCACTCCCTTTACGGTCTGCAGTTGGTCGCCAGACACCTTTTGTACCGCGTAACCCAATGATTTTTCTTCTCTTTTAATACCTAATGCGGTTACAACCACTTCTTCGAGCTTATTCTCATCTGGCCGGAGTTGCACATCAAGCACTTGCCTATTATTAATGGGTTCTTCTAGGCTACGGTACCCAATGTAGGAAAATACGAGAACCGCATCCGATGGCACCTCACGTAGCACATATTTCCCGGAAGCATCCGTAATAGTACCTTTCGTTTCTCCTTTTACCAACACACTTACACCAGGTAATACGGCACCCGTAGCAGCGTCAGTTACCGTTCCAGATAATACTGTCTGTATCATAAGCGCAGTCGAAACGGCCTCCTCCTGAGTTACCTGTTGCGAATTGAGCGTTGCTTTCTTTTTTGCCGGCCGAACCACATACAACATATCATCGATTTTCTCTACCGTCATTTTGCCTGCTGCCACTTTCTCTAAAAAAGGAATAATATTACCCTTTTTTAATTTACTCAGGTCGGGGTTATCAATCATCGCCGGACCAATCAAATCCGTACTATAATTGAAGCGAACATTAAATTTCTGTTCCAGTGAAGTCAACAAATCCCGAAATGGAATCCGTTGTTCCTTCTCATTTGCGATACAGAGCTTGCCTAAAATTAAGGCAATAAGGAGTACCATAGGCATTTTTTTGCCTAGTAAAAATGATTTCATACCTTTCTGTTTTTTAGTTAATCCTGTTGGTTGATAGTAATTGTTTTGTTGTCTTTGATTAATATATCACAATTAAGTGCTGCCGACAAGGTCGTAATTACCTTATCTATATTATTTGCAGGTAACGAACCTGTAAAATGCATTTTTGAAAGCTGATCTTCGCCTTTGCTGTATACGACCTGATAACCATAGATATCTTTTATGGTATTTGCCACTTTTTCCAGTGGTTCATTAGTAAAAGGAAGCAGATCGTATCGCCATGCAGCGTAATATACGGTATCTACCGTGGTCTTGACCAGCTTATGCTGTTCTTCCTTCAGTGTGACCATTTCTCCGGGCGATAGTACTTGTGCGCTACCAGCTATATTCTTTACGCCCACTTTAACGCAACCATTATTGAGCACTAACTGGGTCTCTTTTGGTCGCGCTTTCAGGTTAAATGCGGTTCCTAATACCTGTACATTCAGCCCTTTGGGTGTATGGACAATAAATGGACGTTTGTTATCCGGGGCAATCTGAAAAAAAGCTTCCCCTGCTATCCAGACTTCCCGTTGACTATCTGTGGAGAAGGTCCTGGTTAGTTGCAGTTGTGTATTGGCATTTAATATTACCTTTGTACCATCGGGCAAGGTATAGGTTTCTTTTTTTGCAAAGCCCGATTGGTAAGTTACCTTGGAAGGTTTCATGACGTAATAAGCCATGAGCCCCAGACCCAATAAACAAACAATGCTGGCAGCAATTGCTGTGACTGATTTCCAGCCATACGGATTCTTTTTTAAAGGAACAGCTGGTGTGTGGGCATTAAGAATGGTTTGAAAAATTCTATCTGAAGCCTGGTCATCCAAACGCAAATTTTCTTCATTTAGCCGTTCTACTTCTTCAAGGCCAGGTAGGCTTTTTTTATGCTCTACGGTTTTCAATAGATCTAACAACAAATCGATCTCCTGTCGCGTACATTCGCCTTTTATAAATTTTAAATAGAGTTTTTGAATTTGTTGCTCACTCATTTAGTGCCTTTTATAGTGCAATACAACTAAGTCAGCAAGAGGGACGATGAGGAAGGGAATTTTTTGTTTCATTGAGATTCGTGAATTGACGGCATTTTAACTAAATTTGTGTTATGGTCGTCGCTATTCATACTAAAATAGACTTACTAACTCTTCTCAAAGCCAATAAGAAGAAAATCCGATCATTTGGTGTTAAGAAGTTAAGTTTGTTTGGCTCCTTTGCTTCTAATCAGGTAAAAAGCGAAAGTGATGTGGATCTTTTAGTAGAGTTTGAGCCAACCATGAAGACCTATGATAATTTCATGGATCTTTCTTTTTTTTTAGAAGATTTATTAGGAAGGAAAGTCGAATTGATCACGCCGCAATCATTAAGTAAATATATAGGCCCTCATATTCTTAAACAGGCAGAGCATGTCCGTCTCTAATATTGAACTGCTAAAACATATTTTTGATGAATTATCCTTTATCAGGGATGCTGTTGCTCGCCAAGACAAGGATAGCTTCATACAAGATCCAATTTTGTCAAGAGCAATTATTAGAAGCTTGGAAATCATTGGCGAAGCAAGTAATAAGTTAGAGCCTGATTTTAGGCTCCAATATCCCCATATAGAGTGGAGAAAAATTATTAGCACACGCAATCGACTTATCCATGATTATTTCGGTGTAGATTATGATATTGTATGGGATATAATTACAAACAAGTTACCGGATTTGTATTTTTATATTGAAGAAATAATCAATGAGAAATGAAGGCTAAACACCTGCAGCGAACAAAGCACAAGCCAACACCGCCATGGTTAGCTCGGCGTGCGTATGCATATAATGTTTGATGAATTTAAGGGATTTGACAATCTGATCCTTCACCGTATTTTTCGAGATACATAGTTGTTCCGCAATTTCATCGTGCGAGAGGAACTCCGTTCTACTTAATCGAAAAATCAATTGTCGCCGAGCCGGTAGCTTACGAACAGCTTCTTCGTAAATTTCCTGTAGCTCTTTATAATTTAGTAAATCTTCTACGCCATTATCGCTATTGGCATAATGATAAAAAACATGGCCTACGTAACGCTCATGATGCGCTATCTGTTTCAGCTTATTATAGATATGATTACGGGCAATCTGAAAAATATACGCTTCGATATTTTTTTCAGGATCAATCCGCTCTCTATATTTCCAGATCTGCATAAACACATCCTGTACGATTTCTTCAGCCAACTCCTTGGAACGAAAAAAACGATAGGCATAGGTATAGACCCGATGCTTCATAGTTTCATAAAGTTCTTTGAAAGCTCTTGAATCCCCATTTTGAATTGCAATTACCGTTATATCCATTCCATTAAATATTTAGGTTTCAATAATAGACAACGTGTATTTAACTTCTTTTAAGTCTGCATTAAATTTAAATTAATGAGCAATCAGCATTTTGCGATGCAAACGCACCTCGTTCATCGAAATATCCACCCTAACGTTTATTGGTATTTTTTGGTTAGCCGCTAAACTTTGATTAAGTTTTTAACAAGTATACGTTATCCATCGAATTTTTCAAAAATAAAATAAAACGCAACCGTTTGCATTACATTAAACTCGCATTACGCTTTAAGCTTTAGGCCATAAGCATTGGTCGATTTATGGCCTTGCAGGCGATGCAAATAGCTTACATAGGGCTATTACTGATTGCTGAATTTGGATTAAAACGGTATAAATAGATCAATATTTTATACCTTCGCTTTAGAAATTGCCTTGTTTCAATTAGCTGAACCTGGGTAAGGTATAACCATAACACGCTTCTATGAACAACATTTATTTAGCCCTATTCTTCTTTATTGTGATAAGCGCGAGTTGTAATTCCGACAAGGTTTCCAATCAAAACCGTTGGTCTGAACAAAATCCATTTTATAAAGCAAGTACGCTTCCCTTCGAAGCACCCGACTTCAACAACATTAAAAACACCGATTTTCTACCAGCCTTTGAGGAAGGTATGAAGGAACATTTGTTGGAAGTTGAAAAAATAGCAAACAGTACCGAAGCACCAACCGTTGAAAACACACTAGTTCAACTGGAAAAAAGCAACCGTCTGCTTTCTCGTGTCAGTAATGTGTTCAACCTACTCACCTCGGCCAATACAAATGATACCCTTCAAAAAATAGATGAAGAGATTGCTCCTAAATTAGCAGCACATGAAGATGCTATCACGTTAAACAGCAAGCTTTTTAAACGTATAGAAACACTATACCAGCAAAGAGACAGCCTACCTTTAGATAAAGAAGGGAAACGTTTAGTAACCTACTACTATCAACAATTTGTGTTGAAGGGCGCGAAGCTCTCTGAAAATGACAAAAACGAACTAAAAAAATTGAACGAGGAGGAAGCAAAGCTTCGTACAAAATTTACCAATCAACTATTAGCCGCTACCAAAGCCGGTGCTGTAAGCTTCAAGAATAAAGCAGATTTGGAAGGGTTAAGCGATGGAGACCTCGCTGCTATGGCAAAAGATGGCCAATGGACGCTATCCTTACAAAACACCACGCAACAACCTGCTTTACAAACGTTAACAAAACGCGAGACACGCAAAAAGCTGTTTGACGCTTCATGGGATCGTGCAGCAAAAGGCGACAAAAACGACACCAGAAGTACTTTAGCCCGTATCGCAGAAATAAGGGCTGAGAAGGCAAAACTAATGGGCTTTGAAAGCTACGCAGCCTGGAAGTTACAAGACCAAATGGCTAAAACACCTGCAGTTGTCGAAAAATTCCTTGCCGATTTAGTGCCTGCAGCTACCGCAAAAGCCCAACAGGAAGCGCATGCTATTCAAAAGGTTATTGATCAGGAAAAAGCTGGCTTCCAATTGGCGGCATGGGATTGGGACTATTATGCCGAAAAGGTTAGAAAGGCAAAATTTGATTTAGATGAAGGACAGATTAAACCGTACTTTGAACTACACAAGGTATTAGAAGATGGGGTATTTTATGCCGCTAAATTACTTTATGGCATCAGCTTTAAAGAACGAAAAGATATCCCCGTTTACCAAGCGGATGTAAGGGTTTTCGAAGTTTTTGAAGAAGATGGTAAAAGTATTGGCCTATTTTATGGCGATTATTTTAAACGTGACAATAAATCTGGCGGCGCTTGGATGAGCAATCTCGTTGACCAGTCTACGCTACTGCATACCAAACCCGTTATTTACAATGTGTGTAATTTTACCAAGCCTGCTGATGGGCAACCTGCCCTCATTAGTTACGATGACGTAATCACGATGTTCCATGAATTTGGCCATGCCTTACATGGTTTATTCGCCAATCAACAATATCCTAGTCTATCTGGAACCAGTGTAGCGCGTGACTTTGTTGAATTTCCATCTCAATTCAATGAGCATTGGGCACTCGACCCTTTGGTTTTCAAGCACTACGCACTACATTATCAAACCGGAAAATCTATGCCTCAGGCCTTGGTAGACAAGATAAAAAAGGCTGGCACCTTTAATCAAGGCTATGCACTTACAGAATTATTGGCTTCGGCAAGTCTGGACATGTCTTGGCATACCCTAAAATCTGGAGACAAAATTAAGCAAGGTGCTGTGGATGAGTTTGAAAAACAAGCCCTAACCACAAAAAAGCTTGATTTACCACAGGTTCCTCCACGCTATCGCTCGAGTTATTTCTTACATATTTGGGGAAATGGATATGCCGCCGGTTATTATGCCTATTTGTGGACGGAAATGTTAGATGATGATGCCTATGCATGGTTTGAAGAAAATGGTGGACTGACTAGAGCAAATGGTCAACGTTTTCGTGATATGATTCTTTCCAAAGGTAATACCGAAGAATATGAAAAAATGTTCAAAGATTTCAGAGGACATGCTCCTGAAATTGAACCAATGCTAAAAAACAGAGGGTTGAAGTGATTATATTTCATAGGTCCCAACAATCTGCCCATCATCCCGCTTCATTTCAATTGCTAAGCGCTTCTTATCGGCGTGGAAATGTGTGATGGTTCGATTACCTTCTTTGGGCCCGCCACCAATAATAATGGGATAAGCATGTTCTTCACTCGGTGGGTGGATGCCGTAACGATGTGTATGGCCAGAAATGACAATATCTACTTGATGTTTCGTAAAAATAGGGTCAAAGACTGCTCTACAATGCATCGTGCCATGCCAATCACCCGAATGAAACGGTGGAATATGCATCATCACTACGCGATAAGTGGCCTGTTTGTAAGCTGTTGTTTCTACAATTTCTGCTAACCAGCGCGCCTGTTCCAAGCGATAATGATCAAAATCCACTATTCCGGCATATACTGGAGCATCATCAGGTTTATCTTCACCCGTGTCTAAAATAATCCAATACACTGGTCCTTGCTTAAAGCTGTAATAATACTTATCGCTGGGATAGGAAAAATAACCTTTGAACTCCCTTCTGAATTTGCCTCTGGTTTCATGGTTTCCACGGCTCATGATAAAGGCCTTCTCACTAGCAAATAGCGAAGTAATCGGAAGCAATAAATGGTCAATGATCTGCTGCTCATCTTCCTGATAATCGAACATATCGCCATTCAGAAACACAAAATCATAGGGCTTATCGCCTTTTACAGTCCAAAGATCTTTGAAAGAGTAAGGTCTATCGTGAATATCATTAAAAATAAGGCAGGATACCTCATCATGATCCATGACGGGAGTGGTAAAGCTATATTCGCTGCTCATGATCTCTTTACCGTAAACCAATTCATAGGGTTTAAAGGTTACGATTTCTTTTGAAACCACCCGGTATTTGTAGGTTTTCCCCGGTTGGAGACCACTAATCCGAATATTATTTATACGTTGATAGGCCTCCATAAAGCCATCACTTTTCCCCTCAACTTTTTTATCCAAGTCCTCCGTACCATATTCTACCCAGCTATACGCTTTTTTTGCCGTAATAAACACGATATCAACGCTAGTTGGCGTCAGCACCTGTATATAAGGGGGTGTTAACAATTTGTGCATTTCGTCTTGCAGCACTTCTTTTGTTTGTGCTTTTAACGATGTGTTGCCAATAGCGGTTAAGGCAGAAACGGCAGTCAGTTGGCCTAGAAATTTTCTACGTTGGTTTCTCTCTTCCATGGGTCTATTTATTGTCAGTATCGTTACGAATAACCAATATTAGCATTAATCATTCGTTTTTACAACGCATGCACAAATGCAAACGATTGTGTAATCAACTATCCCAATACCAATCATGGTAGCACCCTTCAAAACAGGCGCTTATCTTGCTTAGCAAGCAAAGCGTTTATAAGTAGATTGAGTTCAAAATCTTTACCATCTACAAATGCACGTTGCAGTAAGGCTTCTTCCTTACTTATGGCCAAGGGGCTTTCTTGATCAGCCTTCCATTCATTCACTTTTGCCTCTGCTTCACGCGACCTGCCCAATGCTTTTAAGGCGGCGACTTGTAATGTTGCCGTTTCAACAGTTGGACGTTTTTTATCCTCAACTATTTTTAACAGTTGTTGCTCATAGGCTTGCTGTTTACCTGCTGCCCGATAAATTTGAGCCTTTACCCAATCAGGCATCTGCTCATCTTGCATCGTTGCGTAAGGCTCGCCTACGCCTAAATTAATGGGCCATTGTTGTGCTTCTTGTACTTTGCTATTCGCTAAATCATACTTTTTGTCCCGAAGCGCTTGCAGGGCTAACATTAATTTCGTTTGCTCATAATAGCGATGCCCATCTGTGGCTCCTTCAAAAGGTAGAATATGCATGTTGTTCAATACTTTCTCTGCCGTCAAAAATTCGCCATTCAACAGGAGCATCCGGATATAATCTAAGCCGATGATATAATTTGATGGGTGACGTTCATAATAAGGTTTGATAGCCGCTACCGCTTCGGCATACTTTCCCTGCCGCGATAAGCACCTCGCTAACCATTGGCCATAGCGCCATTCCTGCTTATCCACCTGAATAGCTCGCTTCAAATCTTGCTGTTGCGCTAATACTTCCCCTGCATCATACAGGCGTGCCCGCACAACATAAAAAGGAGCAAAATTTACCGGCTCTTTCACTTTATCCAGTAAGATCCTAGCCGTGTCCTCATTATTTCTAAAGATATGGATCAACGCTTCCAAATAATTTGCTTTCCATGATTTACGTTCTTCCTTTGCCCAAGCAAATACAGCAGCACTTTCTTCCCTAAACGGAAACACCTGTTTTACATCCGCCTCTTCTGCCATTTTCAACCACTTGTTTTTTTCCACTTCCGCTCCACGACAGAGCCAAGCGAGCCAGTACATCGCTTCTATATTCAAGGGCGACTGTTTCAAAACTGCTTTCGCATCATCAATCTGCTGGATATTAGCGTACCAAATGGCCAATTCTAAATAGGTTTCCATTGGCATTTCATTTCGGATTAAGGAAGTAAAATGATCTTTCGCTGCCGATGTGCCTTGTTTTAGGTAACGCTCAAAACGAATAAAGGGATTTAATGGTTCTCTTCGTAAAATGGCGTCGGCTATCGTATCCAGTAGATTGCTGTTCAAATGCAGCAGTCTCGCATTTATGTACTGCAACTGCAGTGCTTCTATGTTCCCATCGTTTTTATCCAATGCTTTTCTAGCGTAGTCAAAAGCGCGTTGATAATCATTGCCCATGACATAAAGCCGACTTAAAGCAGTATAGGCTGCAGACTGAAAGGTAGGATCTAAGGAAGCCACTTCAAAGCCATCCATGGCATCATACGTTTTGCCTAATTTAGCGGCTGCGAGCCCATAATAATAATTGGCTTCCCCATGGTAGGTATCTATACCTAAGGCTTTTTTTGCATAATAAAATGCCGAATCATAATTCATATGCATCCATTGGAGTTTGGCCATTTCAACAAGCGCAGGTATAAATGAGGCATCCTTTGCCAAAGACTGTGCAATTTTGGGCTCTGCTTCTTTATAAAACCGCAAGCGCATACGGTCTCTTCCCTGCAAGTACAAGCCATAAGCAGATCCAGTATCGATTGCTTCGGCCATTTTTACAGGTCTTTGCAATACGCCTGAAGGAGCGCTCTCTGTGAGGTCAACCAGTTCCTGCCGGATTTTTACTTTCTTGGGGATATATTCTCCCGCTCGGGGGATTTCCAAGGAAATCGGTTGGCCAACAGCTGTTTGTACGAAGGTTTTATAGATTGGCTTTTCATGCTCGTCGTAAACAATTAAACTATCGGCTAAGGTCTGGTTCGGATCGATGTGAAGCATGAACTTATTTTCTGCTGTTTGTGACGAAAAGGTACCCAGGAGACTTGCCGCTTGGGCTGGTCCAATACCTTGGTAGGGAAACCAATATTCTACCCAAGTATCTGTTTGATAGGGTTTGAAATCGATTTGTTTAAAGGGCGTAAAACTGCTCTCAAACATATTTTGATTGAACAAACGCCCGCTTTGTATTTCTACATATTGCCCGCTATTATCGGTTAATAACTGTTCCCATATCTTTCCCTCTCCTGACTGCGCCCAAAGAAAAATTTTCTTTCCCAACTTATCTTCCCGATTAGCATAGCGTAGCATGCCATAATCCTGCTTTTTCCAATAAGCACTGAAATAACGGCTATGTGCCCCTAGCACATGATACGACTTTGAGCCACCAAAATTATTTTGGTTATAAAACGAAAGGTTCCTGCCTTGCTCATCTATTGGCCAAGGATGGCTCTCGCCATCATGACCAATGTAATGATCTCCTGGATAGAGAAATTGCAAATCATCTGCCGCTGGAACGCCTAGGTTCATCCAGGTGTAATAAGGCTGCTCCACCGGGTTGGTATTGCTCCAAAAAGACCTGGTGGAGAAATAGCGTTTATCTTTTTCCAGTTTTATTTCCAGCGTCCAGCGGGTACGGGTAAGCAGGTCCAACGTACTGATAAAACAACTGACGCTGCCATCATCATGCTTTTGTGTCAGGTAATCAATAGGTGTAGATGTATTTGGGGTATGACCAATAATACCGTAGTTTGCCTCTATTCCACCACTCGTCCATGGCCCACGCATCGCAATATCCCTAAATTTAACCACGCCGTTATTATAGATAAAATCTTTCTGTGCTATTTTGTCAAAAGCCGACCAGATTTTACCGCCTATCTCGGGCATAATCCGCACCTTGATGAAATCATTTTCCAGCTCAACGATTTTCCAATTTTTCTGGATAGGCTTGTCTGTAAACCCATCAAACCGAAAATAAGGATAAATTTTCTGCGAGGCAGGAATCGGATCTGGATCGGAAAATGAATAAGTCACATAACGTTGGGTCGTTTCCCTGATCGATGCTGCCTGTTGTGCATAAAGCAGTGTAGGCAGCATACTCATCAATAAGCTTATACGCATCGGTTTAATCATGGTGGTATTCTTTTAGATCCCTCTTTTTATTCGATAATAAGCAACCAACCCTTATTTTTTTGAACAGGTATCGGTTCGTCTATTTTAAAATGCCGTTCCGGCTGAAACTCATCTATTGCTGGAGCATGGATGGTAGCCCGTTTCGGGTCGATGCCAAGCTTTTTCCAATCCAGTTGCAAGTGGACGGAAAGGTCCTCGGCGGCCCAGCTTGCGAGGGATACCATCCATTTCCCCTTCTTTTTATAGCTAGTTGCCAATATATCTTTGCGATCAACCTTTACCGGATTACCTGCTACCCAGTAGCCGATCATCTCCGATTCTTTTATCCCAAAATCATCCCACGCTTTCCAAAGCGCTTGTGGACCGCTTTTTTGATAAGGTAGCCTATTGGTCATCCCATAAACCATTCCCCGCCATGGATTTCCACCATCTTGCAACATCTCTCCCATCAAGCCAAAAGGGATACCGCTTACTTCTGTCAGGAAGAAATCCGGACCATTATTTTCATAATCGAAGTATTCACCGAACCAGAGCCGGTTGATGTAAGGAAAGTGCTCCATATAAAGGTTGCACTATTATTAAAACCATCGTTTTTATTAAATTGATTAGCCGAGTGCAAATCGATAATTCCTGAATGCCCCTCTTGTGTCATCACGCGTTTAATGCGTTTCATTGTTACACGATCAAAGGCCACGTCATCCAAATAAATACCGTCAATACCGATATGCTTCACCAACCAGTTCATCCCTTCCACATAATAATTATGCCACCGGTTCATGCCGCTATTAATGATAGCAGCGTCCTGATAAGTTGGCACATACCAAGCAGCGATGTAATTGCTATCCAAATGCTCTTGCAACCAAGAATAACCCTTGCCCTGCCCCGGAGAAAACACCTCTTGTCCTAGACTCCGTACAGGGTATAATTCATACATTCTATTGGAAACCTCTCTTATGGTATTATATATTTTTACTTGAAGTCCCAAACGATGCGCAGCATCAATATAGGCCTTCATCTCCTTCGTTGCAACGAAGGGATAATTAATATAAGGATTAAGGGCATTTCCATGGTGAATATTAATCACGTTGGCGCCACTGGCCTTCACCGTATCCACCGGCTTATAGGCATGAAAATACCGTTCACTCCATTGTGCCTCTGTATCCAGCGTATGAAATGGGGTGATCAATAGGTTAAAACTATAGTACAAGGTATCCCCTTGTTGCATATGTCGCTTGCCACTATAACTGTTTACCAACATCGACCCTCCTTTTCTACCAATGTCAATCCCTCCTTTGTTTTCGTTGCCCCAAGATTGTGGTAAAACCAACGGCTTTTGCAAGTAAAAATTCGTATTTAAGGGTCTAGCATACTGTTCATCACGTAAAGAAAACTGAAGACCAGCATTCACGTTTCCAATCCATGCCCCGTCCTGATTTTTATGGGCCACGTCCCATTTCCACGAAATATGCTCCGGTCGATATCCGCCTTTTTGTCCAAGACCCATCAGGTAAGTCGCTTTATCTGGCTGATAGGGGATATGCATGGCTATATCCGATAAATCAATAGCCTTTAAGGCAATGACACGCACCGTATAATGTAGAAAACCATCGAATTCCAGTGAACCCTCCACATCCATCTGTAAAACATCCGAAGTAGACACACTTTTCCACACTACGGTTCCTTCCTTCTTTTGGGTGAATGAAATACCATTGGATATCAATGCGATGTCCTTTTGGTCGGCCAACCGCTGCATATGAAAATGTATGGGTTCGAAAAGCAGGTTATTAGGCTGTTTAGACATGCTGGTCATCTCTTCGGTAAAATACGTCTGTATTTGTTTCGGAAAACCGTTAGGTGCCAGAATAACCTTACGTCCTAACAGCGAAATTGCGGTGTCTCCTTCAACAGTGAGCGGCGTATACGGTTTAATCACGGTATTTTCTTGTGCTAAAGTGGAATTTAGCCATGGTAAACGGGTTTGTAACCAAGGTTTATCAACATCTCCTTCAATAGCTTCTTCACCGTCTACCTTCAATTTTAATAGGAACCGCTTTTCGGGAGCATTAGCTGGCTTGATGTGAATCCATCCCTCATAGATTCCCTTTTCAATTCCCTTTGGTAGTTGTATACCACACCAAAGCGCTTGTACCTGCTGCTTAGGAACGGTTACCGCGATCTGCAAGCTATCGCCTGTGTAGCTGACTCCATTGGTATTGATGCATGTAAAAGCTGCTGTGCTGATTAAGTGTCCTTTTTCATTTTTAAGACCAGTGCAGGTAACCTGCACTTGATTTAAAGCTGTTGTTATGGGCCACAAACCAATCTGAAAAGCATAAAAAGCGCCCGAACGGCTCTCACCCGATAATACACGGCTTTCCCGATTATCTATTGTCCATCGTTTGGGTAGATAGGCTCCCATTTTAATAGGAAGCGATCGATCCTCTGGAAAAATGAGGTAAGTATCCTTTCGGTACTTTCTTTTTAACTGTTCCACTTCACTGCTCGTAGCAATCACCTCCATGGGATCATTGCGGTTAAAATCATCCACGGCATCGAACCGCAGCAGTTTAGCGTCATTTTTAGTCCCTTTTACCTTGTTCAAGTCGTTAATGGGTTCACGCGTACGGTATAAGGCGTCCGGATAATTCCGACTCCTGCCTCCCAAGTGATACGGTAGATAATATACATAATAAATACCGGCTCCCGAAGTTGCTTCAAAAGCAAATTCACCCTTTTCGGGAGACAGGCTTCCATATTTTACTTGCTCAACAGGTTTATTTAGCGTACTATCCACAATAATCAATTCCTGATTGGGGCTTACATGCCGATTGCGCCATTCGACAGAAGCCTTCACCCAAGGCACTTTTCCAGACACCTGCAATACCGCCCGCTGATTGCCTAATGAATCGGGATTCCATCGCTGTTGTTGTGGTGGATAATGGTGTTGCCCCCACAGTGATGAAGACAAAGACAGCAAGATAAAAGTAAATAGACCGGTTGTAATTTTTGAACACATCTTTAATTGCTATTAGATACATACCCTTGCCAAAATGTTGCTGGCACCGGTATGGCTCGGTAAGGTATAAAATACGTATTTAATTCCCACAACACTTTTCCAGTTGGACTTGAAATAAGCACACTTCCTGTTTTGGAGCTCGTTTGTACAACATGCCCATTTTCGAGTAAATAGGCACTACCCATCCGGGCAGTAAATTGTTTGTTCGGAAGCGGTACGTCTAACTTTTTTAGGGCTGTTTTAGCCTGTTCATTGATGGTAAACGATAAGGCGCGTGACGTTTTCCCTGCTGTAGTAGAGTCGCGTGGTGAAAAGTCGCCATTATCAAACAGCATCAAATCACCCTTTTGATTAATATAAGGCGCATGTTGAAAATAAAAATAAGTCGACTTATCTAACTGAAAATCGCCCCCTTTACCCAAGCGCCACATCGTTTCGCCTGTTTGTGCATTGATTTTCCAGACCTGGTTCTCGATAGGTGATGACACTAAATAGTTACTATCTCGATCAAAAGAGATGGTATTGATATGAAAACGATCGTGTTTGAGGCTATCGAGACGCTTATCCGCTTTTAGATTCCAATGATCCCAAGTCGACCATTTTTTCAAAACTTTACCCGTTGTATCTAAGGTAACGACGGCATCTCCCCAAAGCGTATCTTTCGGTGCATGCGCTCCTTGATCACGTAAAATAAAATCGCGCACCACGGCAACGATATGTCCTGCTTTATCCATTTGAAGATCGTGGTGAACAATCAAGCCCAGCTTTTCCACATCCAAACGCCAACGTACATGACCCGTTAGATCAATTTCGGCGAGTTGGGTGCCGCCCATAAATCCTATTTTTCCGGTCCGTAAACCATAACCCATTCCACTTTTTACAAAAGGCTTGTTTGGCTGAGGTTTTAAGAATTCATCTTTCCCAACGGGTGCCAACAAAGCCAATATCGTGGAGCGAGGTGTAAGCGATGCAATGCGTACACCCAATTGCTCATCCTGCCAATACCATTTAATATGCCCCTTTCCGTCAACCATGGCAATGTATCCCGGAAATTCACGATAGCAAAGCATGATCAATTCATTTCCTATGGCCTTTGGATCGTGTGGATGATCTTCTTTTATCCAATCGTGCACCATCCAAGGTGATTGTTTACGTGTCCTAAACGAAAATGTTTTCGATTTAGTAGGAACCAAACGATCTAAGATAATGCGGTAGTGGTACGTTGTATCCGTTTCTAATAACAACAGATGAACCTGATGTTTTTTTCCCTCCTTACTTACCGGCGTTACCACATGCTGCCCATCCTCACCACACCAATATTCTACATAAAGAGGGGCAGGTTTATCCAAGGTTACCTGGATCATTTCCTTAATGGCCGAATTATCTGGCGAAGATAAGTGGATATCAACGATCTGTACGTAACGGCTATAGGCATAGTAGGCACCGTAAAGGAGCACTACTAAACCAATTGTCAAACCTATTTTAATGATTTTCATGCTGTTCCCTTAGGGTAAGCGTTGTGCGTTTGCTGCAGCCATTTCCTGATGCAGGTTTGCCTCATCTAAAGGATAGGGGAAATACTGCAATTTTTCTGTTACCTTCGGTGTTAAACCACGAGCTTTCAGATAGGCATTACATATCGCTTCATATCGACCTAATCGTACAAGGTCGGCCTTACGCTTATATTCAAATACTAACTCAAAACCGCGTTCATCAACTAGGGCATCAATAAATTCCTCTTGTGTTGCTGGAGCCGGAAAATCAGCCCCTGACCCGAGCAATGGTGCACCCGCACGTTCTCTAATCTCATTGATATAAGGTAAACCTGCAGCTGGCCCAACCAGTGCATTTTCAATTTCTGCTTTACATAAAATCACGTCAGCGATACGAAAGACTTGAATAGTACGGCCGTCCAAATACGATGCATTAATCATCTCATAAGAATATTTTTTGGTGGCAATATTCTGCAAGAACTTCGTTGTATCATTCGGTGCTTTCGTTTGTCCGGGTTCAGGAACCATATAGTAGAAACCATGCTTCGTAGAGGCATCTCGAGCGGCTTTCCCCTCATAATTATAATAAAAAAATTTCTTTCTCGGATCACGCTCATCAAACTTACGCCAGAATTGCAAAGAGACGCCATAGTACTGCCAGCGATCGGTTACCTCAGGATGATCAGTTGGTCCGAAATGGTTTGCGATTTCTCCTCCGTTCAGCGATGATTCATGTAAAATGCCGAATATCATTCCCTTATCCATTTTATTGGATTCAGACCATTCGTTCTTAAAGTCGGGATTTAGTTTATACACTCCTTTATCGCGTAAGGCCAATACCTGATCGATATAGATTTTCGCTTGCTCGTACTTATGCGCACGCATATAATTCTTGCCTAGTAGGGTTAATGCTGCCCCTTTAGTTGCTCGAGCCAGGCCCAATTCGCTCGACCACGTTTCGGGAAGAACACTTGCCGCGAACAAACAGTCTTCATGAATCAGGGAATCTACCTGTTCTACCGCCGACAAAGGAACATTATAACTTTCTGCTGGATTTCCCACGGTAGTAACCAGCGGTACCGGCCCCCAACCATCGGTAAGATCATGATAGGCCAACGCTCGAAGAAAATGTGCCTGTCCTAATACCAGATTCTTGTTCTCTTCTGCCATGCCATCAACTGCACCCGTATTTTCAATTAATTCATTAGCATTGGCGATCACTTGATACATATTTTGCCAATTGCTTTTGAAATACCGATTATTCTCATCGTAAGTAAAGTTACTCAACTGTGTAGGGTTCCCTGCTGCAGTAGAAAAGCCCATATCTGTTGCGTAATCCGTAATCATCACCAAATATCCTGCATAATAAAGGTAAGCATCGCCTGGGTAAGGGCCCAAGCTAGCATAGGTGCCGGTCAATGCTGCTTGGAGATCACTTTCGGTGGAATAGGCGTTCTCCGTTGTTAAATCACTATATAATTTAGGTTCCAATTTTGTGCAAGCGGTGCATATCAGGAACAAGATTCCGAAATGGAAAAACCGTAGTTTCATGTTTAGGAAATTCATTTTTCTTCAATTAAAAATTAACATTAACACCAAATGTAAACGCACGCATACTCGGATAGGAATTAAAATCCAATCCTGCACCTCCGTTAGCCGTTTGCGCATTCGAACTGTATTTGATCAGTGCATCATTCTCATAGCCTTTGGTATCCACCTCTGGATCCCATCCTGAATAGCCACTAATGGTCAATAAATTCTCCGCCATAGCATAAATACGGAGCGATCGCATCATTTTGGATTGGATAGGTAGTGTATAACCCAGGGTTAAGTTTTTTAAACGTAAAAACGAAGCGTTTTCCACAAAGTGGTCATTTACATAACCACCATACTCCGTATAATAAAAGCCATTACGAGGGAGGTTTGTGTTGGTATTTTCCGGTGTCCAGCGGTTAAGCGCTTCTACTGAGCGGTTCCACTCTAAATTCATGCGGGTCATATTCAATAGGTCATTCCCTAAATTACCGTATATAAATACCGATAAATCGAAATGTTTATATGCAAACGTATTAGTTATCCCGTATGTAAGTTTCGGGTAAGCTGAGCCGATAATGGTACGATCGGCAGAATTAATAATACCATCGCCATTAACATCCGCAAACTTAGATCGCCAGCTTTGGAATTGGGTTGCGCCGCATAGGTTTCTCCCTGCTGGATTACGCCAATGTACTGATAGCCAAAAAGTGAACCCAAGGGTTCTCCTTCTCGGATAACAGCATAAGCTTCTTCTGATACGGTACCCATCGGTTTTGCAGAGGTAAGAAAGATATCACTTTCACCACCCAACGACAGCACCTTATTATGGTTCACGGCAAAATTGAGTTTCGTATCCCAGGTGAATGCACCGGTTAGGTTTTTCGTACTAACCGCAAATTCAAAACCTTTGTTGGAAACAGAACCGACATTACTCTGCCCGGAGCTATATCCTGTATAATAGGGAAGATTCAGCTTAACCAAGAGATCATTGGTTTTTTTATAATAAGCGTCCATAGTTACGGCGACCCGATCGTTCAGGAAGGCTAAATCAACACCCGCATTGTACTGATCGGTACTTTCCCATTTTAAGGTCGAATTGGCAGGAGAACTACTATTCAAATAGGTGCCACTCGAATTGGTACTTCCATCGTAGGTATAATTCGCATTACTCATCAACCCATAAGAAGCGTAATTACCAATACGTTCATTTCCCGTTCTTCCGTACCCCAAGCGCAACTTCAGGTCTGTTAACCACTGCTGATGCTGCATAAAAGGCTCGTTGATTACTTTCCAAGCAAAGGAGCCAGAAGGAAAAGTTCCCCATTTATGATCGGCACCGAACCTTGATGAACCGTCACGCCTCACTGTAGCCGTGAAGAGGTATTTATTGTCAAAACTATAGTTTATCCGACCGAAAAAGGATATCAGCATATTCTCCGATTTGTAGGAGTTCACGCCACTAATAGTAGCCGCAGCCCCTAAATTGTTATAGCCATATAAGTCGGTTGAAAAACCATAAACATCGATACCTTTGTTATCATTAATGAATTTTTCGTAAGAATAACCACCCATTACATCGAAATGGTGCTTGTCGATATCTTTATTATAGGTGACATACATATCCAACAGGTTATGGGTAAGGTTATAATCTGATCGTGAGGCAACCCCATTATCGATACTTCCCTGGTACGAATTTTTGGACAGGTAAGTTCCTAATTGATCATGCAGCAACTCTGTACCCGCATTGAAACGCGCCGTAAGCCCTTCCATCGGTTTTATCTCGAGGTACATGTTACCATTAATCTTATCTTTCTGCACATCATTTTGCCGAGCCAGGAGATTTGCTACCGGATTATCACCAATTCCTCCAGGTGGCCGACCAAAATTTCCTTCAGCATCATATAAAGGTACCGTTGGATCATAAGTGAGCACACCATATAGTACGTTTGAGTTAAGAATATTTCCATCATAAACCTGATAATTCGAGTTTTCACGCTGACCAAATACGGTAACCCCTGCTTTAATATAATCATTGATCGTCTGGTCTAGGTTAATACGACCAGAAATCCGTTTAAAATCCGTTGTCTTTAAGATACCATCTTGATCAAAATATCCTGCACTGGCGAGTACTTTTGTCTTTTCACTACCCCCTCTAAATTGCAAATTATGGTTTTGTACCAAGGCTGTTTGCGTCGCTTCCTTCACCCAGTCCGTATTGACGTCCGAATTTAATTGCGACTGGGTATATGCCCCATTTTCTATCCCTTCTTGCCCACTGATTTCTTTGTATAGGTCATTTGCCAAATTCATATAGGCTTTCCCATCGAGCAGGTGATAGGGGTTTATCGCTTTTTGGGAACCCACATAGCCACTGTATAATAGGCTACCTTCTCCTGCTTTCCCTCGTTTGGTGGTAATCATCACAACACCATTAGCGCCCCGAGATCCATAAATAGCCGTTGCAGAAGCATCTTTCAAGATTTCCATCGACTCAACATCATCTGGATTAATATTAACGCCATTATTACTGGGGAAACCATCGATTACATATAAGGGTTCATTACTGCTACTAATCGAATTCGATCCCCTGATCCGAATAGACATACTTCCACCCGGAGCTTTTGAGTTCTGCGTAACAACTACACCGGAAGCCCTTCCCTGAATCGCTTGCGCCACGTTGTTAACTGCTCCGCCTTTGGTTAAATCATCTGCGCTTAAGGATGAAATGGAACCTGTTAAATCACCTTTCTTTTGGGTACCATATCCCACTACAACGACTTCATCCAAACGTGATGCTATCGCATGGAGGGTGATATCGATTACCGATTGCCCATTAACCGGAACTTCTTGATCAGCATATCCAATGGAGCGGAAAACAAGAATGGCATCGGCAGGTATTCTCAGTCGGTATTGGCCATTACTATTTGTTGTAGCTCCCTTTCCCGGCGCTCCTTTTACAAAAACCGAAACACCTGGCAATACATCCACCGAATCCCTTACCGTTCCACCGACCTCCACTTCTTGGGGTATTTTGGGGTTACTATCCTGATCCTTAGTATTGGCCAGAATGGTGATGGTGTGGTTATGCAATTTATAGCCAAGCTGCTTTTGCGTTAATACTTGATCCAATACCTCTAAAAGAGGTTTGTTCGAAACAGCTATGGTTACTTTTCCAGCCTTCTTTAATTGCTCTTCATTATACAAGAAACGATAGGGTATCTGCTTTCCCAATACCATCAAGGTTTCTTTAATAGAAGCGTTTTGAACAGAAAGGCTTACTTGCTGGGCCTTCCCAGCGGCATGCACACCTATTGAAAAGGCAGCAACCAAAAGTAGTGTTAATTTCATACGCAAAAAATTAATGCGTGGTAGCCACTGAAGGCGATTCCATTTCCTGAACATGCCCCTTGCATGACAACGGAAAGAAATAACCTGCCTCAGGCCTTTGTTCTTGTTTTTGTAATTCATATTTTCGTTTTGTTAGGGTTGGACGATTGTGATTTGCTAAAATGCTTCAGAAGGCCTTAATTTGTCGGAAGTGTTGGCGCACTTCCGGCTATTTTGTTGCTTATCTGTTTATGTTAGGTAATGTCTTTCTCATCTGTTTGAATTAATCGTGAACAATAATTTTCTTTCCTTGAATTTCGAAATGAAGCCCGCTAACATCTTGTAACATATCCAAAGCATCACGGAGTTGTTCATCCCGCTTAATACTGCCGCCGACATGCAATGTTGGCAACCTCCCTTGGTAGTGTAGATCAACGTCATACCAACGGGCAACTTGTTCTAGAACGTCTGTTACCCGATCATCATTAAAAAGGAAATACCCATCTTTCCAAGCTATCGTCTTCTCAACATCGGCTTTATCAACGATGATTTGACGATCTTGCATTAGCGCTTGCTGTCCTGGCTTCAATATTCGCTTATCTATACCATTGTTCACTTCTACAGCACCGCTGATCAGTGTCGTAATATCCGTTTCGCGATAGGCATTAATATTGAAACTTGTTCCCAAAACCGCTATTGATCGATCGTTTACCAATACTTTAAATGGCCGGCTTTCGTCCCTACTAACTTCGAAATAGGCTTCACCTGTTAGTTGAACGACACGTTCCTTCGAATTAAAGTTTACCGGAAAATGTAGAGAAGAGGAAGCATTTAGCCATACCCTTGTTCCATCAGACAGCGATAAACTGTATGTCCCGCCTCTAGGAACGATAAGCGTATGGTATACGTTTTGAGCAACTTGAGGCTGATGGGAATATACCAGTTCTCCAGCCTTATTCTGAACAACCGTACCATTAACTTCATGGAATTGTTGCTGTCGGCTATCTAATTCGACCGTTTTCCCTGTAGATAATAGTAGTCGAGCATGATTACTACCAGGAGAAATATCATTTGCAGCTACTATTCTTTTTTGTAGAGCAGCCGACTGGCGATTCCAGTGGTTCCAAAAAACTATTGAACCTATAACCAAAACAGCAATTATACTCGTCATCGCTAACCACGATCGTTGACGAGACGGACTGCCCCTTCGATGTTTTCGTGCTAGAAAGCGTTGCCAAGCCTCCTCAACATTAGGAGACTGCATTTGTTGTAACGCTTCCTGCACACGATTAGCATCGCTATATTTTTTCACTAAACGACGTATACGCGCGTCAGATTGGCAAAGCTTTTCCAGTTTATCCAATTCATCTGCTGTTAAGGTTTGCTGAATATAACCTGTAATCAGGCGTGCTATCTCCAGTGGGTCGCTCATGATTATTACCTTTCTCTTATATAAAGGCACTTCATTGCGCAAAAAGGATGGAACTTTTTTCAGAAAAACATTAGAAAACTCTAAGCGAGTTAATACAGAGTAGATTACGTTAAGGAGGTTTGTTATAGGTAACGATTTAGTAATGGTGCTCATTGCACTCACTTTCAGTGGTTTTCTCCTTGTAACTCAACGCAAATTTACAAAATATGAATAACATCTTTTGTGCTAAGCAGATTTTTTGCTTTTTAAATTTGATATAAAACAAATAACATTCAGTATTATATAGAGAAAAGTAAACCCGTATAAGAAAAAAAATCTTACCCAACTTGGGTGTAACTTGGGAAAAAGAGCGATTGATAATCCCAATCTTTGTATAGAGCAATTCTTCAATTGCAATTAGTATTCTAACAAAAACTATATTGCCATGAAATACTCTTTACATAAAATCATAGACGATGTAAGTCAATATGAAATCAAAATTGTGAATGAGGCATCTGGATCTTTGGACGAGGCACTCAAAATGATTAGCTATTTGCAAGAAGTCCTTATCGCATTAAAAGCATCTGTCGTCAAAGAAGGTTTTGATAGTGAATGGGAAGAAATCAATTTTTTCAGGAACGTCAAACCTGGTGTTCTCGGTAAACTGATTTATTATAACAAGGTTTATCGTATTGAATGTGCCTGCCCTCTTGGTAGCGAGAAAATATACAGAAACTATTTTTCCAACCAAATAAAAGAACTCAAGCAGGAATTTGAAGAGAATATTTTTAATTCCGAATTCTACCGATACTATCGGTCGGGAAGAAATGACCGAGACCAAACCTTTTTCAGATTGGGCAATATTAATCTCTATGATGGGTTGAACAGCTTTGTTTTTGAAATCGACCATCACTTTTCCACTTATTATGATTATAAAGTTGCACGCATCATAGCCAACGATCTGCTCCAAAATTATTTGCATCTTAAAATAGATTCAATCGAGGACAGTAACTTTAAGGATGAAGAAGCCACTAAAGACATTTTTTGGACGAGTAGTAAAAATGCCCTTGTAGAACTCATATATGCGATGTATGCTTCAGGAGCTGTGTCACATGGAAAAGTGGGGATAAGAAAACTAAGCATGATAGCGCAGATAGTTTTTAGTGTTTCGTTGGGTGATCTTCATCATGCGTTTCACCGTATGAAAACAAGAGCAGGTTCCCGGACAGCATTTTTAGATCATCTCAAAATTTCTCTCGAAGAATACATGGATAAAGATCTTTAGCCATTTTATACAGCTTACATTCAAAAAAGTTAAAAGCAGTACCAAAACGTACTGCTTTTTCTTTTACCCATATGTGCCAATTGGCAAATGTTAGCAAAACTCCTTTCTAAAACCCCTCTAATGCCTTGAAAACTCTATAAAACGAGGGTTTTTCCTAATTGTGAAAATTTCTAAAAAAACAGCCAAACCAATTGGTAAGGCTTGGCAGACAAACCCTGCCAAACTACTCAATTTTGCATAAGTGACATTAAAGAGTTGTGCAATGAAAATTATAACAATTGAAGAAGAGGCATGGAAACAGTTGAACAACCGTATCAATGCCATTGCCGATTACCTTAAAAGACAGGAGGAAAATAGCTACGATGAGCTATGGTTGAATAACCATGAGGTATGCCAATATCTGCGTATCCGCTCTATGAACTACATATTTGATTTGTCAATAATTTGTTTATAGTTCTGCGGATAAAGATTTTTTAGATTCTTGTGGTTTATAGAGGATATGTTGAGC